>JBMCUI010000008.1:0-18162 GCA_048622675.1 Spirochaetota bacterium
GCATGAATAAATCTGTTAAAATCCGCTTTTACCTTGTCCAGTTCGTTTCTGCTGGGAAGGACGTATTCTCTGAATATATACAGATGGTGGGAGGTCATTGTGGAAACAGCCCCTATCATAACGTCATCTTCGTACGTGGGAAACTCCTCCATGTTGTGGAAAATGCCCAGACAGATGTTTTGCGGGCCGGTTAGAAGGGGATAGCACTGTTTTCGTGGAGCGGGCATTGAAAAGGGACAGAAAGAACAAGGTGGGGTATACAGGTTTATTCCCCATGATTTTTCTTTACCGGTTGTTTTTTTAATAGACTTTTTTTGCAGGGAGTTTCCGTGTTTGTCCTTCAGTATGGCTGAACTGCCGGTTACGGTACAGGTGCATACCAGATCAAGAAAATTGTATTCGTTTTCAATAAAGTCAATAAGCTTTGAGGAAATGCGTTTTGTGTACTCCTGGAATGAATGGTAGTTTTCAACTTTTCTCAGCTCCTGTTCGAACAGCAGTAATTTATTTTTAATATCTGCTTTATCCATGCTCTCTTTAAAAAGTATTACCCGTATTACCAGAAAATGGTGGTTAATTGGAATAAAAAATAAATACAATACTAAAGTATGTAATGATAAACTTTTTTTAATATTTTGAGTAGTATAAATTTTTACATGTTTGATGAAAGAAAAGCTGCCCCGGATTATGGGGCTTTATGTGGATGAAGAAGCTCTATTCCGCTCAGAAATAGAGTCAAGTCCTTTGGGTGGGGGGAGTATATACTTGATGGGTTGAATTTCTCCACTTTTTTTTACTACCCTTTCCACGTACATACTTTTCAGTATGGAGTGTTCTATAAGGATGTCGTCTTCAACTACCGATCCAAATATGTAGGTCATACCTTTGATAAGTACATTGTTTCCAATAATTACCGGTTCGCTGCTGCTCCCGGTTATTCTCACACCTGTTTCAATCCTGACATTATTTCCAAGTTTTACCCTGCCTTTAATGACTGTTCCCCTCAATATCTGTACATTGTTACCGATTTCCATGGTCTGGTCAGGATAGGTAGACAAGAAAACATTCTCACCAATTGTTACATTTTTTCCAATTTTAATGTTGCCCCTGAGGGTGGCATGCCTCTCTACAGCCAGCCCCCTGTTTATCCGCACATTCTCCCCAATATAGGTCCCTTTCCCAACTATGATGTCCAGGGCAGGTGAGTGTGAGTCCATTTCAATAATACGCTGGACCGTTTCTTCGGCGATAAAGAAGTCTTCAGGGTCATCAATACTGATTATATCTTTCAGCTTTTCATAGACCATGCTCCGAAAGGTCCCTTCCATTCTGGTCAGAACACTTTTCACATTGAATGCGACCACCAGGTGATTGTTGGTAACCCTGGATGAGGCAACCTTCAGGTTGTTATCATTGAATATTTTAATAAGATCCGTAACGTATATTTCTCCCTGGACATTGTCAGTTGTTATGTGATAGATGTACTTTTTGAGCGGTTCCAGCTGGAATGCGTACACACCGGTATTGAATTCCCTGATATTCAAAAGCTCATCCCGGGTGAACTGTTCGGTATTTCGTTTGAAATGAACTGTATATTTTTCACCTCCTCTCATAGCCAGGATATCCCGATGCTCCTTAATTTCAATGACTTCGCTGTGGTTGGCTTTGGACTTAATGATTCTTCCGTAATAATTGTCCTGGATGTCGCCGGTAAAAAACCCGGTCATTACCATCATGTGGCAGTTTGAGGATGTGAAATTTTCCTTAAAATTTTTCACTGTTTCTGCTGACAGAAGTCCCATATCACCTGGAAAAACATATACATTGCCCTGAAAACAGGTAAGCCCTTTATATTCAAGGGCGGTTTTCACTGCATCGCCTGTGCCTTTTTGCTCCTCCTGGTATACAAAAACTCTGTTTTTTCTTTTTCCCAGGGCTCCACCTACTTCCAGTGCTTTTATGCCCACCACCACTATCTGATTGTCTGATTCCAGTCCCGAAGCAGCAGCTTCACAAACTCTTAATAGCGAGGGTTTGCCCCATATCTGGTGAAGCATTTTGGACTTTTCTGATTTTATTCTTTTTCCATGCCCTGCTGCGAGGATAATGGAGAGGTTTTGACTGCTGGGGTCAATGCTGCCGCTCAGGTTTTCCAGTTCCCTGATTATGTGTTCTTTCTGGAGGTATTCATCTTGGTAGAATGGGGTGTTCACTTTTCACTTCCTGTTTGCAAATTGCTTATATTTTCAGCAGAATTTACCCGGTTCCGCCGTACTTTGATAAATCCAGGTGACAATGTACGTTTTTATGGAATCATGATTGATGGACCTGCACCCTAAAGTCTCGACATTTGTTTCATGTTATTATTATTATATAATCGTCATTGATTTTTTTCAAATATTAGTTGTGCGAGTATCAGAAGCTTCACAGGCTGTGAGGGTAAAAAGGACAGAATATGCTTGGTACGTCGAGTGTAGGGGCAAGCCCATATTATATAATAGATGGCTACAATGTCATTTTCAGCAGGGCATTTTCTGAAAGAAGAAGCAACAGCATAGAGCACTCCCGGGATTATCTGATTAAATTGCTGAATAGCTATGCATCAACCAAAAAGATAAGAATGACAGTGGTCTGGGACGGCAAGGAAGGGCCGGGCCTGCCCAGGAAGGGTGGTGGCAGGGTAAAATGTATTTATACCAGATATCCCCGGACAGCGGATGAGAAGATAATCAACATGGTAGAAAGTTTGAGAAACAGGGCAGGGGTTATTGTGGTATCCAACGACAGAAAACACATTACAGGGGTTGCCAGGAGCCTGGGGGCCAGAACCATGAGTGTAGGCCAGCTTCTGGAGCTGGTAGGTTGTCCTGAAAGAAAGCCAGGGAGAAAAAACTCAGGGCCTGGAAGACCTGAAATCAGTGAACAGGCAGAGGCTGCCATGAAAAAAATGGCCAATGACCTGTCTGTGGAGCAATGGATGAAACTTTTTAGATCAAGAGATACACGGTGAGTCATTCAGGTTAATCAGTATACAGGGAAGTCCTTATTTTAAGTTAGGGGGGCACCGCTCCGGGACGGCGGAGTATCACCACGTAACTTTAAGAAAAAAGTAGCCTGGTGAAAAACGTAGCCTGTCCCCTTTTAGCACTAAAACAGGATAGTGGAATGAAAGAAGATTTTTCAGTGAGGGGGGTTAGAGACCTCTATCCCGAAGTTTATGCAGGTCTTCGGTATATGTTCGAGACCTGGAGAAAGACCGCTCTGAGATACGGTTTTGAGGAGTTTGAAGGTCCAATTCTGGAAACCCTTCAGCTGTATAAAATAAAATCCGGTGAAGAGATTGTCAGCCAGCTGTACAATTTTACCGACAGAGGGGGCAGGGAGCTTGCCCTCAGGCCCGAGCTTACTCCCACTCTGGCAAGAATGGTGGCCAGAGTGCAGGCGCAGGTTCCGAAACCCATAAAATGGTTTTCCATCCCCCGGTGCCTGAGGTATGAAAAACCTCAACGGGGAAGACTGAGGGAGTTTTTCCAGTTCAATGTGGATATAATAGGCGAAACAGACGAACTTGCCGACCTGGAGGTTATTTCTTTGGCAGTTGATTCTTTGGCGAACCTGGGGCTGGGGTGTGAGGATTTTGCAGTCAAAATAAATAACAGGGACTTTGCAAGCGGATATTTCGAGACACTGAATATACCTGATGAAAAAATCAGTGCTCTGTATAAAATTATCGATAATGCCAGAAAAGCACCGCAGGAGCAGACCAATCGAAAGATTGACCAGATGAACCTGCAGAACTTCCAGAAGGAAGCTGTTCATCGCTACCTCTCTCTTTCCGGCACAGAAGCTCTTCAGAAGGTTGATTTCAGCAACACCGGCAAAGAATCGCTGGTTCGGATATTTTCTTTAATTAATGATGCAGGACTGGGGAAGTACTGTGAGTTTGACCCCACCATTGTGCGGGGCCTTGACTACTATACTGGTATTGTGTTTGAGATATATGACAAGTCCGAAGAAATGAGGGCTATATGCGGAGGGGGAAGGTACAATAATCTTCTGCAGGAGTTCTCCGGAGTACAGGTGCCGGCCTGCGGGTTCGGAATGGGGGATGTGGTGCTGGGGGAGACCCTTGCCGCTAAATGTCTTCTGCCGGAAGCGGGGAAGAGTATAGATTACTATCTGGTGAGAATATCAGACCAGGAGCTGCCGGTGCTTCTGAAATCAGCAAGGAGCCTCAGGAACAGAGGTAGAAGCGTGGAGTATTCCTGCAGGAACGAACCGGTTAAAAAGCAGATGTCCAGGGCTTCCAGGGCTGGTGCCCAAAAAGCTCTTATTTTCGGATCAGATGAGATCTCCCGGGGCCGGGTTACCCAGAAAGACCTGGCCACAGGCCAGGAAACCGAGGTAGAACTAAGCTCCATCCTGGATAAATAAATGATGAAGGGTGCACATGGCCCAAAAACTGCTCCTGTACCTGCCGCAGAATAACTACTGCTGTTTTGATTTACGGTAATACAGCCTTTATCCCGGTCAGTTCGCAGAACTCAGCCAGTGCCGGTAAAAGCTGTTTCCCGTACCCCAGGCAGGCATACTCACTGGTCCAGTTCTGAATCAGCTCTTCGATGTTGCATAGAGCGCTGACAAAGCCGTGAGGCCAGAAAGGAATTCCGCATTCATTCAGCCTTTGGGTTACCTGATCAGCAGGGGGCTCGAATATACTTACCGGGCAGATTACCATCTGAAACTGTCCGTCTACCCTTCCTGTCTGGGCGATTACTCCCTCTCCCACCTTGCATACCAGTTTTACCGCAAGCCCTCCTGCTTCGCCTTCTGTGGGAATGCCATGTACAGCAAAACCTGCGGGGCCCACTTTTCCTGCAAGCGAGGGAGGACATGCACCATCCCCGATGATTTTTATCTCATTGTTTTTACGGTCAATATGCTGAAGGTCCCCATAGTAGACCCGTTCACCGCTTAGTTTTGTCAAAAGAAGGGTGGTAAGAGCAGTGTTGAAGTCGCCCAGAGTGGAGGTCCCGTAGCCGTCTTCAAGCATCATGGACTGAGCAAAGCAGGTCGCAGCGTAGGTGCTGGCAATTCCAGGAAAAGACTGGATGGTGTAAAAATCAAACTGTTCCTCCTCCACTACTTTCTTCAGGGCCAGATAGAGGCTGATGGACTTCTGATTTACCACTGATTTTTCCGGAGCAGTCCCGAAAAGTTTTTTCAGACGGGGTTCCAGTCCCTCGATTTCCCGGGGAGTTATTTTTTCTGCAGTCTGGATGAGCTGCAGGGTATCCCGGGTGTCAATATCCACCCCGAATGTTCTCATCCACTGGGAGGGGTCGGCCCTTCCACAGGTCTGCCCCATTCCCCTTCCACCGAAAGCTCCGATGGTGGACATGTTGAGAAGGTCCTTCAGGAAGCAGGCCCTGCAGTAGGCTGCAATCTTCTCCAGGGTGGTCTGGTCTGCAGCCCCATATACAAACCGGTGGTGAATCCCCACCTCGAGCAGTGCGCCGTGCATCACCAGCCCTCCCACCGGCCGCCACCCCCGGGAGCCGGGATGGGTCCAAATAAGAATGCCCTTTCCTGTAAAAGAAAAATCCCTCACTGCACCAATCAGATGCGCAGCCCACACCCAGGTCCCTGAGAAAAGAATTACCCCGTCTATTTCTGGGTCCTGCTTCATCTTTGCAAAGGCCTGGATGGCTTCTTTTTTGGTGGCAATGACCACAGGGTGTTCCACCAGCCTGAGGCCCTTATGTTTAAGGGCTTTTTTACATTCTTCTATGAGCTTCTGATCAATAAAAGGCTTTCCCAGGGGGTCTTTCAGTCCGTCCTTATGCACCCCGTACACAATAAAACCCATTTTTGGCTGGACCATAATATTCCTCCTTTTATGAATTGATCAAAACTCTTGAATTCCGAACTTCTTCAATGCAGGGTAGAGCTGTTTATACCTATCAAAGCGGTTATGGTATACTTCAGCATTCTCAGGCATGGGGTCGACTGTCGGGCCCTTTTTTACCCATTTTTGAGCAAGGGACTCAACCGGCTCACCGCTGACCGCTGAGCATGCCAGCATGGCTCCACCCAGGCAGGCAGCCTCGTTCACCTGAACTGTGACAAGAAGTTTGTTTAAAACATCTGCTTTCAGTTGAACGAGGTTTTCATTTTTAGCACCGCCTCCTATGGCCCTGAGCTCATTAACAGGAATGCCCGAGGTTTCCAGCAGGTCCAGATTGAGCCTCATCTCAAAGGCCACTCCTTCCAGGAGGGTCCTCAGAACCTCTTCCCTGGTGGTTGAAAGGTTCAGTCCCAGAATTGCTCCTGTTGCCTCTGTGTCGAAATAAGGGGTTCCAGTGGGGGTAAAGTAGGGAAGCGCCAGCAGATTGGAGGGATTTTTAGACATCCTTTCCAGAATGATATCGTATACATTTGCTCCGGTACCTTCTGCTTCCAGGCTTTCCATCTGCCCCCACTGGTCTCTGAACCACTTAAGCAGGTTTCCCCCGGTAAGGCTGAAGGCAACTGTGGTGTAGGTGTCTTTCAAAATGTAGTTGTAAGTGCACAGGTTGTTGTTCATCAGGTGCCGGTCAAACACCGGTCCCGGCATTACCGGAGTTATAGCCTCGGATGTGCCCATCGCGTACATGGCATCACCGGGGGAGGCAACACCTGCTCCTATTGCCCCCATGGGCTGGTCATGCCCACCGGCAGCAACAACCACCTGCCGGGAAAAACCCAGCTTTGATGCAGCATCTGCACAGACCATCCCAGCTGCCCTTCCTGAAGGAAGGGGCCTTGCCAGTTTTAAACGGGACACCCCGCATGCCTCCAGTATTTCGTCATCCCAGTCCTGCTTCATCACGTTGAACATCATGGTCCGGCCTGCCAGAGGCAGCGCTATGCAGGGCTCCAGGCCCAGGCAGTACTGCACCAGGTCTTCAAAACATAAGAACTTCTCTGCCCTGTCAAAGATGGCTCTGCGGTTTTCTCTGATCCACTGCAGCTTGAAAAGTGAGAACATTGGATGAGCAGTATGGCCGGTAATCCGGTAAAGTTTTTCAAGCCCGAAATCCCTGCACCAGCGCTGCATAATTTCAGATGCCCTCTTGTCGAAAGTGATCATGGCATTGCCCAGAAAGCTTCCATGAGACCCCACCGGGGTAAATGCCTCTCCCTGGCTGGATATCCCCAGTCCCCTTACAGGGTGGTCAGGGCAGCTGTTCTGGGCTTCTTTCATTACCTCGAAGCAGCTTTCCGCTACTCTTTTGGAGTTTATTTCCGCCCATCCCGGTCTGGGCACCAGTGTCTGATATTCTCGGTAAGAAGAAGAAAGCATCCTGCCATTAAGGTCAAAAACTGCTGCTTTACACCCGGTCTGACCGATATCCAGTCCCATATAGCTCATTTAAAGCTCCTCAAATACTGTTGTTCCAGTTGCTCCTTTTTACTGCGCTGCTTCTAAGTAACTTTATAAAAGTTACTTGGTGACGCTCGGCTGACCACGGCGGCGTACTACACTATTAAACAACTTCGATGCTGTCCGGTGATACCCGGCCGCCTACAAGCGGCGTCTCCCTGTTTCTACAGAAATTACCCCATCTCCCATGTCATTGATATGGAAGTTTTTGATGAACTCAGCAAGCTGCTTCCGGTTGCACTGCCCCGTTGTACCGCCATGGTGCATTGTGGTGGAGGCAGCATTGGCCTGACCCAGTATTCCGCAGAGCTCTATGGGAAACCTCTTCAGGTAAAAGTAAATAAACGCAGCCTGAAAGGAATCTCCTGCACCGATGGTGTCCTTCAGCTTGTCCCCTACAGAAAATCCGGCCAGTTTGAATGTCCTTTTTCGGTGTCTGATAGCCACTCCCCCCGGACCCAGCTTTATAACCACCGTGGTGGAATTGGGGCTGATTACCCGCAGGGCTTCATCAGGATGAGCAGTGCCTGTCAGACAGCAGGACTCGTGCTGGTTTAAAAAAATAATGTCTGTAGCGGGGTATATTTTATTTTTTAACAGCTTGAGCTGGTCGGGCTCCTCCCACCCATCGCCTGCATTGGCATCGTATGCTGTAAGAATATTTCTGGTCCGGGCCAGCCGAAATACCTCCGGTATTTCACGTCTCAGTCTGCGTAGTATAAAGTAATTGCAGGAATACACCAGTTCAGCCTCCCTGATGTACCGGTAGTCGGTATTCCGTACAGAAAACTCGTCCAGGGTACCGGGATAGGTTGCCACCTGCCTGGGTTTTTTTTCTTTTTCAGGGGTAAATATCATGCTGAAAGGAGTTTTTTTGTCCCTGAGCACCCTTATACCCTGGACATTTACTCCGGCTTCCTGTATTTCTTTCACCAGACTTTTCCCATCATGGTCCTCTCCTACATCGGTCAGCAGTGCTACATCAGCACCCAGTCTGGCCAGTCCGCATGAGAAGTATCCCCCTGCTCCTGCAATATTCCTGAAAAAAGTAGATATCATCACCTCTTTTCCTGGCTGCAGGGCAGGACAGTTGAAGATATAATCGTAGTTGAGGTCTCCCAGAACCACTGCTTTCGGCTCAGGGCCATTCTGTTTCTGCAGCTCATAGAGTACGTATTCGGTGATGTCTTTCATTTATCTCTCAGCGACTACCTCAAGCTTTCCGGTGCTGTAAAATGCGGACGGATTGTATACTTTTACCCCTTCTACAACCCTGTGTATTACTCCTGATTCACTGGGAGCATCCGGCTTCAGGTTCAGGTTAATGGACTTGAAGACCCCCAGAAGCTGGCCTGCAATTACATTTATGGGAGGAGTAAGCTCATCAGGCAGGTCAAGCCTGGTATGGGAGTCGAAATCAATGCAGTAGCGGGCAAGTGCTTTTATGTTCCGGTCCAGGTCTGCCCCACAGGCAACAACCCCTTTTCCTATTCCTTTGGTAGCTATCTCCTCCAGCAGGTCCTGCTGGTATTTTCGTGCGAATCTGTCCGTGGAAATATATGCCACCACCAGGGTATGCTCATCTATTACTGCTTCAGGCCCGTGCCGGAGGCCGGCAAATGTATTGCAGGCGCACATCACTTTCCCGGAGGTAAGCTCCTGCAGTTTCAGGTGGGACTCTACTGCTGTTCCGAAATTGGCCCCATCGCCCAGGAAAACCGCCCTGCAGAAATCCAGGCTGGATATTTCCAGGGCAACATCCGGTGCCAGCTCCAGCATGCTTCTGCCTCCCTGAACCATCATTTCTGCCCTACCCATGAGCTTATCCAGCTCCAGGATGCATGCTGCCATCTGACCGGCTACTACCATGTTGGAAAATGATGCTGTCATGGCCAGCCCCTGGTCGTTGGTCTTTTGGTCCAGGCAGAAACAGAATGATTTTTTATGCCCGGATGCTTCTTTTAAAAGTGCACCCTCCCTGTTGCAGGTTACTGTAAAGTTATAAATATTGTCAGATACCATGTCTGCTATTTTAACAGCACCCACACTTTCAGGGCTGTTTCCTGAACGGGCGAAGGATACCAGCAGGGTATGGTATGGGGGGATAATAAAGTGATGGGGGGTGGTTACCAGTCTGGTGGTGGATACAACATTTACCGGCACCTGCAGGCGTTTTCTCCACAGTCCTTCCAGGCAGTAGCCAATATACTCGGAGGTGCCTGCTCCGGCCAGGATGCAGGTTTTGTTTTTCTTCTCAAGTAAGCTTTTCAATAGGCTCCTGATCTCCGGGGCAGCTTCTCTGAACCGGACGATGGTATCCTCCCACAGTTCCACCTGGCCTCCAATTTCACCGGGGGTGTACTGGAGACCTTTTTGCTGTTTTTGTTCCTCTGAAAGCTCCAGGAGCCGGGTAAGAGCTGTTTGCATGGCATATACTCCACTGTTAATGGGACTGTTCAATGAGATGAATAGTAGAAATATTATACCGGTATGTCAATTTATAAATACTGTTTAAGAAAGGAAAGATTGACACACTGATTTGGTGGTGATAGAATAAATGAGCCTGGAATGTATGGCAGGCTGTGAATTTTATTTCCTAAAATGGTTTAACATGGCTAAAAGACTGGCTATAGATGGGGGAAAACCGGTGGTGGCCCCGGGGTCTGTAAAGCAGTGGCCGGTTATAGACCACAGGGACAGGCAGGCAGTGCTCAGGGTTCTGGAAAGTGGATACCTGGGCGGGGCCGGGGCTCCTGAAGCAAAAGCCCTGGAAAAAGAATGGGCAGGGTATGTGGGAAGAAAGTACTGCCTTACCACCAGCTCCGGGACTGCTGCACTTCACATGGCCCTGGCAGCCCTTAATATCGGTCCCGGTGATGAAGTAATCGTTCCAGCTTACACCTTTCTTGCATCTGCCTCGTGTGTGCTCCATTCCAATGCTATACCGGTATTTGCTGACATTGACAGAAAGACCTACAATATAGACCCTGACCTGATAGAAAGCTGCATATCCGACAGGACCAGGGCGATTATCCCTGTTCATTTGCATGGCCTGCCTGCGGACATGGACGGGATAATGCGTATTGCAGAAAAGCACCGGCTGAATGTGGTGGAGGATGCATGCCAGGCACATGGTGCAGTATATATGGAAAAAAAGACAGGCACATTCGGCGAACTTGCTGCATTCAGCCTGAACAGCTCCAAGAACCTGTGCTCCGGAGAGGGTGGGCTTCTGGTAATGGATGATGAGACCTTTTACGCCAGGTCCGGGATGCTGAGGATGTTCGGGGATGAAATTGATGATGAGACCAGGCCCCGAAAATATAATGCATCTATCCTGGGTTACATGTACAGAAATCAGGAGCTTCCTGCCGCCCTTGCCAGGTCCCAGCTGGAAAGGCTGGATGAATACAACACCATCCGCATCCATAACTGCAGCTATCTCTCCAAACATCTTAATGAGATACAGGGGGTACATACCCCGTTTGTACCTGAGGGGTGCAAGCACGTTTACTGGATGTACATAGTGGAGTTTTATCCCGAAGAGGTGGACATAGACATGAGCCCCTCAGAACTCAGAGTGGGGGTGGAAAAAGCCCTTTTTGCGGAAGGAGTGCAGGTGGGACAGTGGCAGACCATGCCGGTACCGGCCCAGGACCTGTTTCAGACCAAAATGGGATTCGGTGGAAGCGGCTATCCCTGGAGTTATACCCCAAGAGGAAAAAAGATGGTATACCGGGGGGAAGATTACCCCAATGCAATGGACCTGTGCCGGAGGTATACCTGTGTGGTGGGTATCCACCCTCCTAACAGCCTGGAGCTTATGGAGAAATATGTACATGCTTTCAGGAAGGTATTTGACAACCTTGATGTGGTAAAGCAGCACTGGCAGGACGATATGGTTGCACACTACAGCGGGGAAGTATTCAGATCAAAATAAGGCAAGTATTTACAGGGCTTAAGGAAGTTTTTAGTGGGTCAAGAAAACTGTTATTGGGGGAGCACAATGAATATGGTCATACCAGAGAAACTTTTGCAGTGGTGCAGGGTCTCCTATGATAAGCTGGAGGGCCATCCTGATTTGAAGGTCCCGTTCAGGCTGATAAAAGACTCTGAGGAAATGGGGGAGATTATGGCTGGAGAACTGGTGGAGCTGATCCAGCAGAACAACAGCCAGAAAAAGCCCACCAGGGCCATCATACCCTGCGGACCAAGCTGCTGGTACAGGCCTTTTACAGATATGGTCAATGCCGGAAAGGTGAGCCTTAAAAACCTGGTGGTCTTTCACATGGACGAGTGTCTGGACTGGGAAGGAAGGCTCCTTCCCAGAAAACATCCATACAATTTCAGAACCACCATGGAAGAGGTCTTCTATGATCCGATGGACCGCCAGCTGGCTGTGCCTCCTGAGAACAGAAACTGGATCACTCCTTCCAATATTGAAGAAATAAAGAAAAAGATATACTCAGAGCCGCTGGATATTACCTATGGGGGCTGGGGGCAGGACGGGCACATTGCCTACAACCAGGCCAGGAGAAACCCCTACAGCATGCTGAGCCTGGACCAGGTACGAAACTCCTCCATCCGCATCCAGGAAAACAACCCTGATACTATTATAGCACTTGCCCAGCGCACTTTTGGAACAGCATACCAGTTTGTTCCACCCATGTCAGTGACTCTGGGGGTAAAAGAGTGTCTGGGTGCAAAAAAGGTCAGGGTTTTCAGTGATACCGGTCCCTGGAAGCAGACTGCTCTGAGAGTAGCCCTGTTTGGAGAACCCACTCCCGAGTACCCCATGACCCTTCTGCAGGAGCACCCTGATGCACTTATTACAGCCACTGTTGATACTGCCAGACACCCTCTCAGTGAACACCCGGAATGGGACCTGGGGATTGGCAAATAGTATAGATAAGTAAGAATGTAGATGGATAACGTAAATATAGACCCTCTGAATGTACACATAAGCCAATGCTCCTATCAGACAATGATCGGTGTGGGAGGAGTGGGCACAGGGACATTCTTTGCACTGAACGGCAACCATACCCTGGGAAGGGAAGAGAGCAGGAGCGGGCATTTTATAGATAGAAAAGACTACTGCAAGCTCCACATAGTCTCTCATTATGTAAAAGCGCTTCTGGGCCCGGAATTCAAAGTGATTCCTGTGGGAAAAGTAGGGGATGACCCCACAGGCGGGGAACTTTGCCGGGAAATGCAGGAAGCGGGGCTGGAGCTGGGCTGCATGGAGCGTACCGGAGAATACTCCACCCTTTTTTCATTCTGTTTTATTTATCCCGATGGCAGTGGGGGCAACCTCACTACTGATAACTCTGCCTCTTCCGTGGTGGATGCTGCGTATGTGCAGGAAGCCGAGGAAGCATTTATTCAGTATCGCAGCAAAGGGATAGCCCTGGCTGTGCCGGAGGTGCCCCTGGATGCAAGAATAACACTCCTGGAGCTTGGCACCAGGTATGGATTTTTCAGGGCAGCCTCATTTACTTCGGAAGAAATTGAACGTGTAAAAAAGAGCAAAATTTTTGAAAAAGTGGACCTTTTAGCCCTTAATCTTGATGAAGCAGCGGCTTTATCGGGGATAAACTCAGAAAGCATTGCTCCCGGGGAAGTGGTAGCAGAGGCTGTCAGGGTGCTTCAGGATATGACCCCGGATATACTTTTATCAGTCACAGGAGGAAAAAAGGGAAGCTGGTGCTGGGACGGCAGAAAAGCTTATCATACCCCCGCATATAAGACCAGGATAAACAGCACTGCCGGGGCAGGAGATGCTTTTCTGGCAGGGTTGATTGCAGGAATTACTGCAGGCCTGGAACTCCACCACGCACACCTTCTGGGAAGCCTGGTTGCAGGCCTGGCTATCAGCTCCCCCCACACTATAAATAAAGAAATAGACCGTGCAGCGCTTTGGGAGTTTTGTTCTGTGGCGAAGGTTAAGCTGCCCTCTCAAATAAAGGTACTTCTCAGCCGGTAGGAGTATCTTTGTGTAAAATCTATTTACAAGGAGAAAAAAATGACTTCCAGGGAAAGGATAAGAAAGGCCGTTCACCATCAGAAGCCTGACAGGGTTCCCCTGGACCTGGGGAGCACCCTGGTGACAGGAATCCAGGCAAGCAGTTATGCCAGGTTGAAAAAGGCCCTGGGGGTAAAGGGAGGAAGCATCAAAGTATATGACCCCTTCCAGATGCTGGCAGAAGTGGAAGAAGAGGTTAAAAGCAAACTGGGTGTGGACACAGTGGGCATAGAGCTTCCATCAAACATTTTCGGATATAAGAATGAGAACTGGAAACCTTTCAGGCTTTTTGACGGCACCGAGGTGCTTGTTTCGGGAAATTTCCAGTACGATGTCCTTCCCAGTGGTGATATAGTTCAGTACCCCGGAGGTGACAGGAATGCCCCGCCGTCAGGGAAAATGCCCAGAGACGGGTTTTACTTTGATGTCATGGTAAGACAGCCCCCTATTGAAGAAGAAAAACTTGACCCTAAACAGTGGGTGGAGCAGACCTATTCTCTGTATACTGATGAGGAGCTGCGGTTTCTGGAGGAAAAATCAAAATGGTACTTTGATAATACGGACTATTCCCTGGTTGGAAATTTCTGGGGAGCAGGTTTCGGGGATATTGCCATTGTGCCCGGTCCCCATATCCCCCATCCGGTGGGAATCCGTGACCCTGAGGAGTGGTATATCTCTTCGATAGTCAGGAGAAACTACATAAGGGACATATTCTACTACCAATTTGAGCTGGAGATGAAAAACCTGAAGATGTATAGGGAGGCAGTAGAAGACAGGATAGATGTGATAACCATGAGCGGAACAGATTTCGGCTCCCAGAACGGTCCTTTTATCTCACCTGAGACATACCGGGAGCTGTACAAACCCCTGCATAAGAGCATGAACGAATGGGTCCATGAAAACACTGCCTGGAAGACCTTCTATCACACCTGTGGCTCCATAGCCAGGCTCATGGATGACTTTTATGAGACTGGTATGGACATCATCAACCCGGTGCAGATTTCCGCAGCAGAAATGGACCCCGGTTATTTAAAGGAAAAATATGGCCACAGGTTTGTTTTCTGGGGTGGGGGTGTTAACTCCCAGGGCTCTCTTTCTTTTGGGAGTCCCCGGGAGGTAAAAAATGAGGTAAAGAATAACCTGAAGATTTTTGGAGAAAGTGGAGGGTATGTGTTTAACAATGTTCACAATATTCAGGCAACTGTGCCCACCGAAAATCTGATGGCTATGTTTGATGCATATAAGGAAATGTTCGAATTATAGCAGCTCTTCCAGCATCCTGGATACCGTTTCGTCACTGTGGGGAATGGGGTTATAGTTTCTGCTTCCTCCTTTGGAGCCCTCTACCAGGGCGGGTATGTGCTCTTTTTTTACTCCGTAACGGCTGAGTTCTGGTTTTATTCCCAGGCTTTCCAGAAAAACCTGAAATGCTTTTACTCCGTCATTTGTTCCTGAAAGAAGTCTGCCTGCCTGTTTGTATTTCTCCGCTCTGGCGGTATAGTTGTATTCCATTACCTTGGGCATTACCAGAGCGCAGGCCCTTCCGTGAGGAACTCCGAAGTTTATTCCTATGGGATGGGAAAGACCATGCGCCAGCCCCAGGCCTGCGTTCAGCAGGGTAATTCCCCCATATAGGGAAGTCAGGGAAAGGGCTTCCCTTGCTTCCAGGTCCTGCGGGTCTTCTGCTGCTCTTCTCAGATACTTTCCTGATAGTTCGATGCCCTTTAAGGCAAGTGTATCGGTAATAGGACCCGAGTTCCTGGAGGTAAAGCCCTCCAGGTTCTGTATCAGAGCATCCAGTCCGGTATTAATAGTAACACCGGGCGGGCTTCCCAGGGTCAGGGAGGGGTCCACCAGTGCAATGTTGGGCATCATATAGCTGCTCCTGATACTCTTCTTAAAAGTATGGTCCCTGCTGGAAATCACTGCATTGTTTGTTGCCTCTGAACCTGTTCCCGAAGTAGTAGGAACAGCAACGCAGGGTATGGAAGGCCTGGAGAACTTCTTTCCTCCCCAGTAGTCTTTTACCTCACCCCCGTTTGTTGCAAGCATTGAGGAAGCTTTTGCAGCATCGAGCACACTTCCTCCCCCAGCACCAATTATAACATCAGGTTTTACCTGTTTTACTTTTTCTGTTACTTCTTTTATCAACTCTTCATCAGGGTCATGAGTAATCCCGCTGATTTCAGTTATCTCAAACTCATCCGGACCCAGGATATCCATAATTCGGTCATAGTTGCCGCTTTTCTTCAGAGAGCCGGTCCCATAGACCAGCACCACTTTTTTTCCGTGTTTTCCTGCATGCTTCTTCAATTCGTTCACAGTATTAGTACCATATACAATTAACTCCGGTACTCTCAGCACTGACTTTCCGCCGTCTACACCCATAGTTAGGCCTCCCTTACAACATATTATTCAACTATAGCCATATCACCGTGAATTGACAACCCTATATTAAGTTAATTTGCTGTTTAGGTGCGATAAATATTCTCGCACTTTATACGGATTTTAATACCTGTAAATTCCGCAAGTCTTGTAATATTAGAATTTAGCAAACCCGATTAATCTGGCATGGCATTTGCCTAATTATAAATGGAGGTGATGTTCAATGGACCTTGAAAAATTTATGAATAGAAAAATTGTACAAAAGTTTATGAAATATTACGGCGGAAGGGGAAAGAAAAGAGTAGAAGAGCTTTTCATAGAAGATAAGGAAAAGGGTCTGGGTCCCCTTCTGGGAAGGATTCCCCTTCGCATAGCTATAAATGCGGGAATGAAAAAAATAGGGTTGCCCCCTGGGATGAGAAAACAGTTCTATTCCAGGCATTTTCACCGACAGACCCTGCTGAATGTGATGAGAACAGTAGGAAAGCATGGCCTGAAGCAGCCCTTTCGGTTTGACGGGCCGGCGATTATAGTATGGAATTTTACAAACCGCTGCAATCTCCGGTGCAGGCACTGCTACCAGACTGCAGGAGACCTTTTAAAGGATGAGCTGAGTTTTGAGGAGAAAATTGACCTGATCAATCAGATGGTCGATGCAAATGTCTCTTATCTGGCTTTTTCAGGCGGAGAGCCTCTCATGGGAGAAAGGTTCTGGGATGTCCTGCGATATGCGAGTAAGTTTCTGCACACCAGTATTGCTACTAACGGGACCCTGATGAGCGATCCCAGGGTAGTGGATAGACTGGCTGACTGCGGCGCCTGGAATGTGTTTGTAAGCCTGGACGGGGTTGACGAGGAATCGAATGATTATATCAGAGGAAAGAGAAGCTTAAAAAAAACCCTCAAAGGCCTCGAAAACCTGGCAGCAAACAAATATGTGAAATGCGGGGTTAATACAGTAGTAACCCGTCGGAACCTCCATGAGGTATCGAAAATACTGGAGCTGTGTGCAGAAATGGGAGTAAACTCCTTCAGCCACTATAATTTTATACCCACCGGCAGAGGGAAAAAAGACTTCGAGCTGGACCTCACTCCCAATGAGAGGGAAGATTTGCTTAACCTGCTGTATAAATGGCATGAAACCCGCGATCAGCACGGATTAAGTATTATCAGCACCTGCCCTGCTTATGCCAGGGTATTGTATGACAGTACCAAAGGTGAAACAGGAGGAATGTTTCACTACACAGCAGATGCTGGTACCGCAGTGAAGGGTGTAATTAAGTATGCAGGTGGATGCGGAGCAGGCAGAGTATACGCAGCTGTTCAGCCCAATGGTAAAATGAGTCCCTGTGTGTTTATGCCCACTGTGATTATAGGTGATACCAGAAAGCAGAAGCTTATAGACATATGGCAAAACTCTGAGCTCTGCCAGAAGCTTTCCGATAGAGAGAGTTACCACCACACCTGCAGATACAGGTACATATGCAGAGGCTGCAGGGCAAGGGCTCTTGCCTATGGCGACATTCTGGGTCCTGACCCTGGATGTGCGGTTTATGATAAATCAAGAAAGAAGCAGCAAGAATCCGAATACAAACAGGGGGAGAAAGAAAAACTGGTATTTTCCAATTAATGGATTATTATTGGATAATCCAGGTTGCCATGTCAACTGCCTGTTGATAAGGAAACCGGCATGGGAAAAAGCCTTAAAAGAGGACCAAAAAATATAACTTAAACGGTCCATTTGAAAATGAACTTTATTTAATAGGTGAAATAAGGTAACTTTTAAGTATGAACCTGGATTACTCCCATATTCAAATTATAATTGTCCTGGTTACTATTTTACTGGGATATGTAGTATGGACGTATAACTCCAGAAGCTACCTGAACAGGATTCTCACCTGGATTATTCTGTGTGTTCTGCTGATCGATATAAGTACCTTTCTTTATCTGAAGATTAATGAGACAAAGTTTCTACCTGCCACTATCATTCTGGGTTCGGTAGGGATTTCCTTTTTCCCCCCGCTCTTTTATACTCTGTCACTATACTATCCCAGGAAAAAAAAGTTTGATAAGCGTTTTCTGATTACCCTGTATGGTATTTCTCTGGTATTGTCTGTGTTCATTATATTGTATTTTCCTAGAAATTACCTGCTGCATAAGGTTACGATACCATCAAGTCTGAAAAATATAGACCTCTCAAAACTTCCACTTGCCTTTTTACTGCTTTACTTTCTTCTGACTTCTTATTCTCTGCTTCTCCTTTTTTTGACTGTAAGAAATCTGTATTTATCGTTTAATCAGAATATTATTCCTTATGAAAGGCGTACAG
>JBMCUI010000009.1:0-17978 GCA_048622675.1 Spirochaetota bacterium
GCCTAAAACAGATCTCCCGGGAACTGGGTATACCCCTTAATCGGGTATACTCAATGGCTACTTTTTATAATGCATTTTCATTGGAACCCAAAGGGAAGTATGTTATTCAGGTATGCTTGGGGACCGCATGCCATGTCAGAGGGGCTCCTGCTATTGTGGAGGAGCTGGAAAGGGTGCTGGGGATTCAGCGTGGTCAAACCCAGGAAAGCAAGCTCTTTTCTTTGGAAACGGTTAACTGTGTAGGCGCATGCGCTCTGGGACCGGTATTGGTTATAAATGGTGAATACCACGGACACCTCACCCCTGACAAGGTAAGAGAAATAATTGATCAGTATGAATGAAAAGAATATCTCTATGTACAGGTAAAGCAAAATACTTCTCCAGGATATAAATGATGGAACAGAAAACAGCACCAAAACTCAAAAGTGTACAGGAGTTTCAAAAGCTCCAGAAAAGAGTTGGAACCAAAAGAGAAAAGAAAAGAATCATGGTTTCAGTCTGCGGAGGAACCGGCTGTCGTGCCAGCAGAGCTTTAGAGGTACTGGAAGCTTTTAAAAAACAGATAGCCAATCATTCCCTGGAGGCAACAGTAGAAATGAAAGAGACCGGGTGTCACGGTTTTTGTGAAAGGGGCCCTCTGGTAGTGATAAGACCTAAAAATATTTTTTATCAGACTGTTACTGAGGAGGATGTTCCAGAGATAGTGGAGAAGACCATCCTGGGAGATGAGCTGGTTGAGAGACTCCTGTTTAAATTGCCTGATAAGGAGGAGAGTGTAGTTGAAGAAGACCGGGTCCCATTTTATAAATATCAGAAGAGGCTGGTTTTTGGTAAAAACGGCTACATAAATCCAAAGAGTATCGAGGATTATATTGCCACCGGAGGATACTCTGCACTGGTTAAAGCACTTGATGGAATGTCGCCTGAGGAAATCATCCAGGAAGTGGAAAACGCCGGGCTCAGGGGAAGAGGTGGGGGTGGATTTCCTGCTGCAATAAAATGGAAAACTGTGAGAAATGCTGCCGGAGAAAGAAAATTTGTTATCTGCAATGCAGATGAAGGCGACCCTGGTGCATATATGGACCGGAGCCTGCTGGAGGGAAATCCCCATTCAGTAATCGAAGGAATGTTGATCGGGGCTTATGCTATTGGTTCACATGAAGGGTATGTATACGTAAGAAAAGAATACCCTCTGGCAGTAGAAAACCTCTATACTGCTCTGGAGCAGGCCCGTGAGTACGGTATCCTGGGAAGCTCGGTGCTGGGCACAGGATTTTCCTTCGACATAAAGATAAGCAAAGGGGGAGGAGCTTTTGTCTGCGGTGAATCCACTGCTCTGATGCTTTCTGTGGAAGGAAAAGTGGGGGAGCCCAGGACCAAACACATCCACACTGCCGTGAGTGGACTTTACAGCCTCCCAACCAACCTCAATAATGTAGAAACCTGGGCAAACGTGCCTATAATTATAGACAAAGGAGCAGACTGGTACAGCAGTATCGGCACCGAGGGAAGTAAGGGCACCAAGCTTTTCTCTCTGGTTGGCAAGGTCATGAACACCGGACTGGTAGAAGTACCTATGGGAATAACTCTGCGGGATATAATTTTCAAAATCGGAGGAGGGATACCGGGGGGAAAAAAGTTCAAGGCAGTACAAACAGGAGGTCCTTCCGGTGGGTGTATTCCAGAAGAACACCTGGATATGCCTGTAGACTTCGATGAGCTTACCAAAGTGGGCTCCATGATGGGTTCGGGTGGTATGATAGTGATGGACGAAGACACCTGTATGGTGGATGTGGCCCGATACTTTCTGCACTTTCTGGTGGAGGAGTCATGCGGAAAGTGTACTCCCTGCAGAGAAGGAACCTATCAGCTCTATCAGATTGTAGACCGAATAACCAGGGGTGAAGGCCGGGAAGAGGATCTGGAAATTCTGGAAGATCTGTCCCACACCCTGATAGATGCTTCACTTTGTGCTTTGGGCAAGACCGCACCCAACCCTGTTTTAACCACCTTGCGTTATTTCAAAGATGAATACCTGAGCCATATCAGGGACAAGAAGTGTCCTGCCGGAGTATGCAAAGAGCTGTTCCAGTACATGATTATAGAGGAAAAATGTACAGCATGCGGTCTGTGCAAGAAAAAATGTCCTCAGGATGCAATAGAAGGAGAGAGAAAAGTCCCTCACAAGATTATTCAGGAAAAATGCATCAAGTGCGGCATCTGCTACAATGTGTGCCGTTTTGACGCCATTGAAAAGGTATAAAACAATGCAGGAAAAAAAGATGATAAACTTGGAGATTGATGGTATGAAAACCAGGGTGCCTGAAGGCACCACAGTCCTGGAAGCGGCCAATGGACTTGGAATCCACATTCCTACCCTGTGTTACCACAAGGCCCTTTCCATGTATGCTTCCTGCAGGGTCTGCATTGTGGAAATGAGTATAGAAAAAAGGGGAAAGCTGAGAAACTGGGTGGATGCCTCCTGCGTGTATCAGGTAGAAGAAGGTCTTATAGTGAAGACCAATTCCACCCGGGTGCAAAAAGAAAGAAAGCTGATTATTGCACTGCTTCTGTCGCGTGCCCCCGATTCACCGGTATTGAACGATCTTGCCAGGAAGTACGGAGCTCAGAAAGAGAGGTTTCAAACTATTGACAGTGGTGAATCAAACTGTATTCTGTGCGGGCTGTGTGTCAGGGTATGCAACGAGCTGATACAGGCTGGGGCTATAGGGACTGCATTTCGGGGAATACACAAGAAGGTGGTAACTCCTTATCTGATAGCAAAAGATTTGTGCATAGGGTGTGGGGCCTGCGCCTATGTGTGTCCCACCGGTGCTATAAATGTAGTTACAGGAAAAGAGAAGCTACGTGTTGAAAACTGGCATGCAGAGCTGGAAATGAAGCTGTGCAAGCAATGCGGCAATCCAATCGGCCCTAAAATACATATTGATAAAGTAAGAGAGAAAGTAGACCTGAGAGGCGATCTGTATGACCTTTGTCCCAACTGCAGAAGAAAAATCTACAGGAATTTTACTGGAGCAGGTGGAGCTGAAATTAGTTGAAATGGTATAAAACAGAATTGCTGGAATAAATTAGACCTGTTTGCAGTCTAACAATGGGATTACTATGTAAAGGGGATTATAATTCCCTAAAGGAATATTATGGTTTAAGAAAATTGTATAAAAATAGTTAAAGGAGTTGAAAGATGTCCAAAATAATTGCTACTGCTGCTATTAGAGGGGCTCATAAAATTGTTGATCAGGCAGAAGAAATGCTGTCCAAAGCAATTGAGTCCAAGGGGAAGGACGCTGCGGTGGAGTACCCCAATACAGCTTATTTTCTTCCCATTATGCTTCTTTTCCTGGGGCAGAAGGTGCAGAAAGTTGGCGATCTTGAAGAATCGCTTCAGGAGGCAAAGAAGCTTCTGGCTGATGTTCCATCAGATGATCTCTGGCTTCCCTACCTTGGAGATACCCTTGATTCAGGGGTAGCCACACTTATTGCCGAGGAGACCATCGAATCTTTAAAGTACCTTATCGGTCCCAATCCTGTTGATGACCTGTGGCTGGGGTTTACAGACGACAGTACCCTGAGAATGCAGGGTATAAAACTTGTAGATGGAAGAATGCCTGGGTTTGCTGCAATTGTGGGGCATCCCGAGACCAACGAACAGGCTGTAAACCTGGTGCGGGGCCTTCAGGAGAGAAACATACTGGTGTTTATGGCAGGGAACACCGGAGGCAAGTCCATAGCTGAACAGCTTCAGGAGGAGCGGGTGGAAATGAACTGGGATACTTTTCTGGTCCCGTACGGCAAGGAGATTACTGCTGCAGTTCATGCCCTCAATTTTGCCTCACGCTCTGCTATGACATTCGGCGGAATCGAACCGGGAGACTTCAAGGCTGCCAGGGAAATACTTATGTACAATAAAGACAGGGTGCACGCGTTCGTTGTGGCCCTTGGTGCTGACCCTGATGTTCCCAAACAGCAGCTTATTACTGATGAAAAGTATGCTACTGCAGCAGGGGCCATTAATTTCGGTTTTCCGGTAATCTCAAATGTGAACATCCCCCAGATTCTGCCTACCGGGATATGCACCTACGAGCATGTTATTTCGGGTGTAAAAATGGATGAGCTTATCAGCAGGGCTATAGAGCTGAGAGGGCTTACCATCAAGATTGAAGAAATCCCTATTCCTGTTCCATACGGTGCAGGTTTCGAAGGAGAAAGGGTCAGAAAAGAGGACATGTATGTGCAGTTTGGGAGCAAGTACACCGATGCGTTTGAGCTGTTGAGAATGAAACCCATGGACCAGGTGGAGGATGGAAAAATTGAAGTAATAGGACCTGAAATAGATGATATGACAGAGGGTGAGGCATATCCGCTGGGGATAACGGTGGAAGTAGCCGGTCGTAATTTCCAGGAGGACTTTGAGAGTGTTCTGGAAAGAAGGATACATGAGTATATCTCGTGCGCCCATGGAATATTCCATATGGGCCAGCGCTCTATTGTGTGGGTGCGAATAAGCAAAGAAGCTCAGGACAAAGGATTTAAGATAAAGCACCTGGGAGAAATACTTCAGGCAAAGATGCACGAGGACTTCAGCTCCATAGTAGACCGGGTGCAGGTTAAGATATATACTGATGAGAGCGAAGTTAAAAAGCTTGTAGAAGAAGCAAAAGATATATACCGGGAGAGAGACGACAAGATAATGGGCATGACCGATGAAGATGTAGATGAGTTTTATTCATGCACCTTGTGCCAGTCTTATGCTCCCAACCATGTGTGCATTGTAACTCCCCAGAGGCCGGGATTGTGCGGAGCCTACACCTGGATCGACTGCAAGGCCTCTTACCAGATAGACCAGCACGGTCCCAATGAACCGGTCAAGAAGGGGGAGTGTCTGGATGAGGTGAAAGGTGAATGGAAGCACATAAATGAGTATATCGATGTAAAATCAAACGGCAACCTGAAGAAGTTCAAAGCCTATTCTATAATGGAAGACCCCATGACTTCATGCGGGTGCTTCGAGTGTATAGCTGCAGTGGTCCCCGAGGCAAACGGGGTAATGATAGTTGACCGGGACTTTACCGGAATGACTCCTGTAGGTATGAAATTTTCAACCCTTGCAGGTCAGATAGGCGGTGGTATACAGACACCGGGTTTTGTGGGTATAGGTAAGATATATATCAGCAGCCCCAAGTTCATCTCTGCTGAAGGAGCGCAGAAGAGAATAGTATGGATGACCAAGCAGCTGAAAGATGAGATAGCTGACCGGTTGAAACCACAGCTGGAAAAAATGGGAATATCGGAGCTGTTTGACAAAATTGCCACTGAAGAAGATGCAGAGGACCCGCAGCAGCTTATGGAGTACCTGCAGAAAGTAGGTCATCCTGCTCTGGAAATGGAACCGCTTTTTTAATAATAGAAATGAATGATGGGAAACAATTAAAGTAAAGGAGAGTAAAATGCCGTTAACCGGAATGCAAATCTATAAGCTTCTACCAAAGACAAACTGCAAGGAATGCGGCTTTCCTACCTGTATGGCCTTTGCAATGCAGGTAGCAGCCAAACAGAAGGCAGTTACTGACTGTCCCCACCTGTCTGAAGAAGCAAAGGAAGAGCTGGCAGAAGCTTCTGCTCCGCCCATGAGGCTGGTAACAATAGGTCCGGAACAGAAACAGTTTCAATTAGGACAGGAAACGGTGATGTTCAGGCACGAGGAGAAGTTCCACCGGCCATGTGGTATTGCTGTTAAAATATCCGGTGATCTTTCAGATGACCAGGCCAACTCCAAGGTGGAAAAAATAAACAATTCCGTTTTTGTAAGGATAGGCGAAGAGATTCATCCCCAGCTTTGCGCAGTAGAGATAGACGGCTGCGAGGACCCTGCAGCAAGAGTAAAATCTATTGATGAGAAAAGCAGTTTTCCACTGGTTGTTATGGGGAAAGATGCAGGTAAAATGAAGGAGGCCTGCCAGGCCGTTCAGTCATCCAGACCTCTGGTATACAAGGCCGATGCTTCCAACATTGACCAGTTTGCAGAAATTGCCTCCTCTGCCAACCTGCCCCTGGCAGTGGCGGGGAAAAACCTGGAAGAACTGGCTGATTTGACCCAGTCCGCCAAAGACAAAGGGGTGGAGGACCTCCTGCTGTGTTTTGATATCTCCAGTCCGGCTCAGACCCTCAGAGACCTTACCACTGCCAGAAGGGCCTGTCTTAAAAAAGGGTTCAGAGCCCTGGGTTTTCCAACAGTTGTGGAAATAAACGCCGATAGCCCTGAGAACGAAACTCTTTATGGAGCTATGTTTGCCGCCAAGTATGCAGGTATTGTAATAATAGAAGGTGGAGAACCATGGGAGCTTCTGCCCATTCTGGCAATAATTCAGAATGTCTACACAGACCCTCAGGTGCCCAATACAGTGGAGGCAAAGCTGTACGAGGTGGGCAACCCGGATGAGGACTCACCGGTCATGTTTACCACCAATTTTTCTCTTACCTACTTCAGCGTGCAGTCTGAGGTGGAAAGAAGCAAGGTGCCCGCCTACATAAGTGTAGTGGATACAGAAGGCCTGGGAGTGCTCAATGCCTATGCAGGGGATAAAATATCAGCTGAGAAAATTGTTAAAACCCTTCAGCAGCAGAAGGTTGCCGAAAAGGTAAAGCACCGCAAACTTATCATTCCTGGCCTTGTACCGGTGTTCAGGGCGGAAATAGAAGACACCTCTGAATGGAAAGAGGTAATCATCGGCCCGGAAAGTGCCAGGGAAATACCCGGATTTCTAACAAGTGTATGGAAAAAAGAATAATGAGCGATTATAAAGTAACATTCTATCCTCAACAGAAGACCGTATCGGTAAACAAGGGAGAAACACTGCTTGATGCAGTCTCCAGAGCCCGAATTACCATAAACAACCTTTGCGGTGGAGATGGAATATGCGGCAGATGTAAAATGCTGGTCAAAAAAGGAGAAGTCTCCGGAGAGGTGTCATCAAAGCTTACCAGGGAAGAGATAAAAAGAGGGATGGTGCTTGCCTGTATGACCAGGGTTGAAAGTGATGTGGTGGTGGAAATACCAGAGGAGACCCTGGCAAAAGAAAAGATAAGAGAAGACAAGGAGGCTCAGCGGTTCCAGAATTTTGAGCAGCTGGCCATCCTCAAGGAGTATACCCCAACCCCTTTGATCAGGAAAGTTTACCTGGAGCTGGACCCGCCTACCATTACCAACAACACTGCAGACCATGAAAGGCTCTATGAGGAGATCTGCAAAAAATTGAACATATGCTCCATGCAGATGGGCCTGAAGATTATAAAGAATCTCCCTGAAATACTGCGGAAACATAATTATAAGGTCACTGCTACAGTGGGCATGAGGCGGGAAATTGCAGAAATAATGAATGTTGAAGGAGGCAACTCAGCAGACAGAAATTACATGGCCATTGTAGACATGGGTACCACCACCATAGTGGCCCACCTGGTGAATGCCAATGACCTGAAAACAATTGACGCCAAGGCCTGCTTCAACTCACAGAGCATTTACGGGGCGGAAGTAACCAGAAGGATGATCTCCGCTGATAAAAAAGGCAGTGGAGAGTTACAGAAGCTTCTGGTAAAAGATGTGAACCGGCTTATCGGAGCTCTTGCAGATGACAATAATGTTAATCCGAAGGATATTGCTGCAGTGGTGTGTGCAGGAAATACTGCTATGGGACATTTT
Organism: Spirochaetota bacterium; assembly: GCA_048622675.1. Lineage (GTDB taxonomy): Bacteria > Spirochaetota > B62-G9 > B62-G9 > DRHN01 > JBMCUI01. Next base: position 7,718 of record JBMCUI010000009.1, read on the forward strand.
CTTCTGGGACTTCCCACCGGCAACATAAGGCGCTATCCCTATGTAGCCACCTCGGTGGAGCCCCCGCCGCTGAGGGCAGCTGAGGTGGGAATAGAAATTAACCCGCGGGGGCTGCTGTATTCGCTCCCCGGTATAAGCGCATGGGTAGGAAGCGATATAACTGCGGGCATACTTGCCACCGGAATTTATGAAAAGGATGAAATATCTGTACTGGTGGACATTGGCACCAATGGGGAAACAGTAATAGGCAACCGGGAGTGGATTGTGTCCACTTCAGCATCTGCGGGACCTGCCCTGGAGGGGGCAAGTGTAACCTGCGGAATGAGAGCTGAGAACGGGGCCATTGAAAGTGTATTTCTGGAAGATGGAGAGATTTCCTACACGACCATAGGCAATACCCGGCCGAGGGGGTTCTGCGGATCAGGTATTATAGACATGGTGAGTGTCCTGTTGGAAAAGCACTACATAAACCGGTCCGGCAACTTTATTGAAGGCAGTACTGACAGGATTAAACAGGGAAAAGGTACCAAAACCTTTGTTCTGGCAGATGAAGACAACACCGAAGACGGCAAACCGGTGGTAATTACAGAAGCGGATATAGAAAACGTAATAACCGCCAAGGCAGCTATTTTTGCAGCCCTGAGGATACTGTTGAAAAGACTGGATATTGATATTTCAGATATCGGCCATATGTTTATTGCCGGAGCTTTTGGCAACTACCTGAATGTAGACAGTGCCATTGCTATCGGTCTTATACCTGGCATTAACCGGGAAAAGATCTCTTTTGTAGGAAACACCTCTATAAGGGGAGCAAAGATTGCAGCTTTCTATCAGGAGGCATTTTATAAAATCGTAGAGATAAGGAAAAATACTACCTACTACGATTTGATGGGGGCCACTGACTACGTAGAAGAATTCCAGAAAGCTATGTTCTTGCCCCATACCGATATAGAGCTCTTTCAGAGTGCAACGGCCTGATGAGAAGCGAGGGGATATGCCGCTAAGTATAGCTGTTGCTGGAAAAGGAGGAACAGGAAAGTCCACCATTGCAGCTCTTGTTGTTCTGTACCTGTGCCAGAAAAACCTGGGACCGGTGCTGGCAGTGGATGCTGACCCTGATGCCAACCTGGGCACCATGCTGGGAATAAAGGTAACCAAAACCCTGGGGCAGATGAGAGAGGAAGTACTGGAGGAAATAAAGAACTTTCCTCCAGGTATGTCAAAACCCCAGTATATCGAAGCAGGACTGCATCAGATTATTGATGAGGCAGAAGGGTTTGACCTGTTGACCATGGGCAGAGGAGAAGGCCCGGGGTGTTACTGCTATTTAAACAGCCTTATCCGGAAGTTCTCAGAAGAACTTTTTCCGGTATATACAAGTATCGTTATGGACAATGAAGCAGGACTTGAACACTTGAGCAGGCGTACTACTTCCAATGTAGACGCCCTGATAGTAGTGGTCAATGACAATCCTATTTCTGTGGCCACTGCCAGAAATATCGAAAGGATTGTAAAAGATATTAAAACGTTGATCGGTAGAAAGTATGTGGTAACCAACATGGTCAAAGAACAGAGAAAATCCCTGGTAATTAACCAGGTAAAAGGTCTGGATATGGAGTATCTGGGTGATATACCCTATGATCAGAACCTGGAAGACCTGATTTATCAGGGAAGGTCACTCAGGGAGCTGGAGGCCTCTCCTGTGAAAGATCATATAAAATACATTGTTGATACAATAGGAGGAAGGAATGGACATACCTGATATTAAAGAAAAATGGTCAGGAAAGATTAACCAGGTAACTATAGGAGCAACCAAAGACCAGGGCGGCAGCCGTGCCAAAACAGTTACCGTAGGAGGACATACCACCCTCCCATTTTTAACATTCGAGGGGGAGATGGCCAATAAACCGGTCACTGCAGGATACGTGGCTGACACTCCTCCAGATTGGCCGGATGTAGTAAAAAATGCCATTGGCAAAGAGGTCAACTCTCCCGTAGAATGGGCCCAGAAAAACGTGGAAGACTTCGGGGTGGATTTAATCAGTCTCAAACTGATAGGGGCTGACCCGAATGTCAATGATGCTTCTCCTTCGGACTGTGCCAAAGTGGTCCAGGACATTTTGAAAGCTGTTGACGTTCCTCTTATCATATGGGGATGTGGTGATGATGAGAAAGACAACCAGGTGCTGCCGGAATGCTCCCAGGCAGCCAGAGGTGAGAACTGTCTTATGGGTTCTGCCAAGGAAAGCAATTACATGACCATAGTAGCCCTGTGCAAGGCTGACAAGCACAAGATTATATCCGAAGCGCCTGTAGACATCAACATCGGTAAACAGGTAAATATTTTGCTCCAGGATGCAGGATTTGACTTAAAAGATGTGGTGATGTTCCAGACTACTGCTGCTCTGGGATACGGGTTTGATTATGTGTATACCATTATGGAAAGGGCTAGAATTGCCGGGCTGAAAGGCGACAGCCTGATGGCAGCCCCTCAGATATGTGATGTTGCCGGGGAAACCTACCGGGTTAAAGAAGCTATTGGAGATGAAGATGTTCTGCCCGGTTGGGGGAGTCTGGAAAAAAGGGCCCCCATGTGGGAAGCAGTATGCGCAGGTGGATACCTTCAGTCAGGTGCAGATTTGTTCATTATGGCTCACCCCCAGGCAATTAAAAGCATGCAGGAAACTATAAACAAATTCATGTAAGGAGGTGGTTGGTTTATGATTTTGATTGGTGAAAGGATCAACGGCGGGTTTAAAGATATAAAAGAGGCCATTGTAAATAAGGACGGTAATATAATCAAACAATGGGCAAGAAAACAGGCTGACTGCAAAGCATCGTATATTGATGTGAACCTGGGTACAGCATCCAATAAGCCTGAAGACCTGTCCTGGATGATAGAAATGATTCAGGAGGAAGTGGATCTTCCCATTTCCATTGACAACAACAAGCCTGCCATGGTCAAAGAGGCAATTTCAGTATGCGATAAGCCGCCTTTGATAAACTCTACCACAGCAACCGAAGATAAGATGAACCAGTTGTTCCCCATTGCTGCGGAGCACAATGCATCAATAATTGGGGTGGTTATGGACGAGTCTGGAAGTCCCAAAGATGCTGACAAAAGGGTGGAAAATGCTGGAAAGATTATAGCCAAGTCAATGGAATTCGGTCTTTCTCCGGAGCAGGTCTTTCTTGATCCTATCATCATGCCTCTTAAATTTATGCAGGACCAGGCACCAGAGATATTAAAGGCTACTGCGCAGTTCCAGCTTTTCAGTGATCCTCCCTGTCATATTGTATGCGGGCTGTCCAACATTTCTAACGGTGCAAGACACAAAAAGCTGATAAACAGGGTATTCATGGCCATGCTGATTGCCAATGGAATGGATGCTGCTATCCTTGACGTTACAGACGAGCCTATGATAGATACAATTCTTACAGCAGAGCTGGTCATGAACAAGTCCATTTATGCAGATTCTTATCTGGAGGCTTTTAAGAAATAGATAAGAGTTTGCTCCCACTATGTACCAGTGCTTCAGGCAGTGCAACAGGTGTATAAAGCATGGATATAAAGGTTCTTATATTAAGAAGTGTAGAAAAATCGGTTAGTAAAGACCCCTACTCGGTGGAGATGGATACCAGGTATGCAGACCGGCTTCTGGGCCACCTTACCAACAGAAGTGGTATATGTGGAGGGTGCGGAGATAACTGCATAAAGTGCAGGTCCAGGTATGATCTTGATTTATCAGCAAGCATTGCCGGTGTATATGAGTTTCCATCAGTTACTCCGGCCATAGTTGACAGCCCTGAGGATTATTTACCGGAGGAGGTACCCACGCATCATATTCTGATTCCTGTAGCAGTAAATGAGGAGATCATTGTTTCTTTCATAGAAAAATTTCCTGTGTGCAGAGGGGTGATTGTTCCTCTCGAAGGAAGCAGCTGGATTTCTACTTATGCCATAAATAAAATAACTGAGATCTGTAAAGAGTATGATATTGAGGCTGATTTTCCAAAACCTTTTTGTGCCTTCAATCCTTCCTCCGGAGTGCTGGCAGAGTTTAAAAATCAGTTTAAAATAGGAAAACCAGAGCTGGTATACGACGTTAAAGAGGGAGTTATACTCAAGGCCCGGGTAGTGTACAGTGCTCCCTGCGGGGCTACCTATTTTACAGCCAGAGGGCTGGAAGGTAAAAAACTGGACCAGGACCTGCAGTTTATTATTGACAGCAGGCTTTCGGCTTATCCCTGTACCGCAGACAGGTCCAGAGATCCAGATTTTAATGATTCTATTACTCACCAGGCAGTAAAAAAACAGAGGGATATATTGAAACCTCTTTTTAGATACTCCATAGTTTAGCGGTATCCCTGACTATCTTATACCTCAACCCTGTCGTATACCTTTACCTGTTCGATAATCTTCTCAACGTCCACGTATTTCCTTATCAAATCTGAAGCTTCTTTAATTTTATCTGTATCTTCAGGTCTTATTTTAACGATGAGATTATTCAGCCTCTGGGCGGTTTCATAGGTATTTTTTTCAACCAGAATTACCGGTATATTGAGCCTTTTTATAAGGTTCAAAATGGTCTTGTTGGGAAGGATCCCTCCAGACAAAATGATCCCTTTGACACAATGTGCTTTGGTTACTCCCAAAAGACATCCGCTCATCGCAGCCAGTATCAGGTCCTCTCTATTCCCCGGAGTAATTAAGAGTTCATCACCTTTAAAATACTCAAGTGCAGTATGAGGAGGCATTGCCCCCACCAGTATTCTGCTGACAGACTGGTCCAGGCCTTTCTCACCACACAGAAGCTCTCCCTTTATGTCTTCCATAAGCTGTCTTACCGTGGGACTGGAAAGGCCGGAGCAGAAGGGCAATACTCCAAGCACATCAATTCCCCTTTTGTTTAATCCGGTCCTTACCAGGCGGTCTATCTTATCGTACTTTTCGGGTAGAACCTTGTTAATTACCGCTCCCACTATTTTGACTCCCACGGCATCAAACAGGGCCTTGTTCAGCATTATTTCATCAATTGGTCTGCCGATACCGCCAAGACTGACCAGCACTACCGGAGCATTAAGCATCTTTGCCACTTCACCATTGGAAAGGTCCAGTACCGAGCCCACTCCTGCGTGTCCGGTGCCCTCAATGACCATAAAACCCTTTCCATGGGAAGCTCTGAGGTAAGCCTGGTATATCTTTCTTCGCAGCTCCTGGGGTTTTCCGTGCAGTATATAATCTTCGGTGAAGCCCTTCGGTACAGCTATAGGATTCATGTCTTCCAGGGATTTGCCAATCCTGTATACCTCATTCATCAGACTGACATCTTTGTCTATATTTTTTCCGCCAATCAGTTTAACCTGTTGACCTACCGGTTTGGTATATCCGATATTGGGAAAATAATCCTTTATCACATCCAGAAGTCCTAGAGCTGTCACTGTTTTTCCGTCATTCTGCCTTGTAGCTGCCACATAGACCTGCATTATTTACCCTCCTGTTTGTTTTAAACCGGTAATATCAAAAAAATGTATTGATTTACCTGGAGAACCGTTTCCTTTAACCAATATAATATAAATAGCAGAAATTCTGTATGATATTTATCATCCAGTAAAGTATAAAAATCCATGCCTGCCTGTTTTGTTACCTTGACAGAAAGATGTGTTATGAGGTAATTTCTTGAAAAATCGCAGGAGAAATATAATGAAAGTAGCCAGTGTTGAGCAGATGAGAAGTATGGATCAAGCTGCTGTGGGACAGTATGGTATCAGCCAGGAGCTTCTGATGGAAAATGCAGGCCATGCTGCATACCTGGTAATAATGAAAGAGCTGGGGTTTGACAGCCTGAGGTTTTGCATAGTCTGCGGGACCGGAAACAACGGCGGAGACAGCCTGGTGGCGGCAAGGAAACTTTACTCTATGGGTTGCAGGGTAAAAGCCTGCATAATAGGAGATGCACAAAAGTTCAAAGGTGCAGCAAAGAAGAACTTTGATATTATATCCAGCATTCCACTGGAGGTAATACAAGTTGAAGATGTTGAAGATCTGCGGTCTGAAATTGGTAACAGTGATGTTATTATTGATGGAATTTTCGGAACAGGCTTGACCAGAGAAGTACAAGGTATACAGCGTGATATTATAAAATTGATTAATGAATGCGGCAGGAAGGTGGTTTCAATAGATATTCCTTCGGGAATAAACGGCGATACAGGCCTGATAATGGGAACAGCAGTAAAGGCTGACTGCACTGTTACTTACGGTACTCCCAAAATTGGAAACCTGATGTATCCAGGTTTTGAATACTGCGGAAAACTTTATGTATCCCATATTTCTTTCCCGCCCCAGCTTCATGAAAACCCATCGCTTAAAATCGAGGTGGCAGACCCCTGCCGCCTTCCACCCAGAGAGGCTGATGCCCATAAGGGAAAGTTCGGGGATGTACTTTTTATTGCAGGAGCAGTGAACTATTACGGTGCACCACTGTTCAGCTCACTTTCTTTTTTAAAAGCAGGAGGAGGGTATTCCCGGCTGGCTGCTCCACGTTCGGTAACTCAGTTTGTTGCCGCCAGTGGAAGCGAAATTGTTTTTTTCCCCCAGGGGGAAACAACTACTGGGAGTATTGCCCTGAACAACCAGAAGCAGCTCCTGGAGCTGGGTGAACAGGTGGATATGGTGGTAATGGGCCCGGGTCTTTCTCTTAACCAGGAGAGCTGTGAGCTTGCCAGGAAACTTGCAGAAAAGCTTCCTAGACCTCTTGTTGTGGATGGAGACGGCCTTACAGCGCTATCAGAAGATACCGGAATAATAAAAAACAGAAAGCATCCCACTATTCTTACTCCTCATCCTGGAGAAATGTCCAGGATAGCTGGAAAAAGTATAAAGGAGGTGCTTGAAGCTAAAATCGATACAGTGCAGAAAACTGCACAAAACCTGAATGCAGTAATTGTGCTGAAAGGAGCTCATTCATTGACAGCCTATCCGGATGGTAGAATATACATAAATACGAGCGGCAATCCCGGTATGGCCACTGCCGGGTCCGGTGATGTGCTTACCGGCACCATAGCAGCAATGTATGGACTGGGCCTTGGGTTGGAAGAAGCAGTCAGGACCGGGGTATTTGTCCATGGGCTGTCTGCAGATGTAGCCTCACAGGAAAAAGGTCAGGACGGCATTACGGCCCGGGATATACTGGAGTACCTTCCTCGTGCAGTAAAGTGCTACCGGGAAAAATATGACCAGGTAACCTCGGATTATTACGGAAGTATATTCCTGGTATAAGGTGTTGCAATATTTTCAACATAACCTTTATTTTAACTATTTACAAAACCTTTTCTATGAGTTAGTGTGCTGTATAGACATCTATAATGTCTTATAACCATGAAGTTAATTCCTGGTCAACGGTATTATTAATTTTTATGAAAACATATACAATTTTTAATTCTGCTGTTCTAATCTACTTTGTTTTTAATCGTATGACCTGCTCCCATGGCATTTTCCGGGCATCTATTGCCCCTACGGTCAGGATAACTCCTGATGAAAGCAGTCTGATGGGTACCATAGTTCCTGTGGATATACTTTCCAGTGTTTCGACGTCTTCCAGATTGTTCATCCAGTTGTAGATGTGGATGAAACAGTATCGAATTGGTATTTTGCTCATCAGGTAAATAGAGCTTTCTGAAACTCCAGTAATCTCAAATATGGACTGGCAGAATGTTTCTACATCATAGTCCAGACATCTGTGTTCCCGAATATCTATATGATAGGAATACAGATTACTGCCATCGGTGATGATAATATCTCCACAGTGCAGAAAATTTTCTTCCATATCAATCTTTTCCTGAGAGTCCTGTACAGATTTTTTCACATATACAGTTTTAGTGGTGCAGGGGATTTTCAACACTCTCCCCATACGTTCTGTAAAGAACGTTTTTATTGTTTTTTCCATTTCCTTGCGGGCTGATTTACATTCGGTGCTGGTAAAAAGCATCTTCATTTCCTCCTGGACAGCCCTGGCCCTCCTTATGGAAATATTATGTAAAACTTTCTGTATCAACAGGCTGCTTTTCCCCCTCAAGCTTCTGGAAATTAAGGAATCATCTATTTTGTTCAATACAATTTGGAGTTCCTTATTCTTCATCAGTGGTATCATGTCAAATAGAAAAAGCTTGTTTGTTATAAAATATGCAAAGCAAGGGTCATCTTTAAACAGGCTGGTCATGACTTTCAGCTCATCATCAAGCGAAGATACCCTGATTATGTTGAACAGATGAACCAGCCCGCTTTTGTACTGCCTGGGGTTTTTTATTTTCTTTAAAAATTCTGTAATATAATCTATGCTTAATCCTTCCAGGTCTATATAGTCTTTAAAAGGGATGTAATTTTTGTAGATATATCCGCTTATGAAAGAAGGCTTAACAGGGTATGTTCTACTTTTACAATGGCTGCAGTAAAATCTCATTCTGGAGTTCGAGGTTTTTTTACTGGAGGGGAAATCTGTTTGGTTAGATTGGATTTCGTAGCAACTATTAACAGAAGCAGGGGGTTGTTTTATTACCAGAATTTTCGATTTGTCATACCGGCGCTCCTGGTATACCATGATAACCGTATATTCACCGGGGTTGTTAATGACAGGTTTTAACCGGTGAGTTTTATTTGCAGAAAGAGAAGGTATTTTTTTCTGGAAAACAATCTCATTATTTGTATCCAGAATCTGAAACACTGTATTTTTATAATTTTTATCAAGTGACTTTATTCTGATTTCAAATTCTTTTCCTGCGTGTTGTATAAAATCATAATTTAATTCTACTGGTAGTATATTGTCATACTTTACTGATGGTATAAACCTGTCTTTATACATGTAGTCAATCCACTTTCTTTGAAGTATTGCTGGAAACATATACAACTTTTCTTTCCACTGGTATACAGTCTTTTTACCTTTAATTTCAGTTTCATGTTCCTTGAAAAGTATTTTCGCAGGATTAATATCGCTGGCTGAGGGAAGGAATAAATAATATTGTCCTGCATATAAAGAAGAATAAATATACATTACCAACTTCCGATACTTAGAATAAACCGGTGAAATAATTATTTGGAATATGTTGTTTTATAAATGGAATTTGTGTTTACTCTCCTCTTTTTTCAAATAAAATTTGAATTGGTAGTTATATGATAAAAATAAACAAATATAGTATACTCATATTTCTTTGTTATATTATACTATACCTGCTGCCCCCGGTTAATGTATCCGCACTGGAAAAAGAGTATTATGAGAAGGTTCTTACCTATGGTACTGACCTTGAAATCAAAGAAGCATTTTCACAGGTAAGAGAAAACCTGGGACGGGGAGTAAACAGACTTGTACTGGAGGTGTTTAAACAAAAACACTCTAATGATGTGTATATGGCGATGGCTGAATATATCGGAACAGCTAAACTAGATGGTGCTCAGGATGTGCTTGTGGATGAATTGAACAGAAAAAATGTCAATACAGACTACAGGGTGGAAATAATTAATACTCTGGGAAGACTGGGGAGCAGTGCTTCGTTGAATCCTCTGATTGACTTCTACCATGAAAACTCATCAAAGAAAAGGCTGCAGCTGGCTGTAATAAATGCTCTGGGAGAGATAGGCAATGAAAGGGCCGAAGAACTGCTGATCGATATAGTAAAAGACAACAAAGAGGATGACCACATCAGGGCCAGAGCGGCGCTATCTCTGGGTAAAATAAAGAGCCGGTCATCGCTGGATATATTGAAAAATATTCTACTCAATGAACATGAGAACAAGTTTGTTCGAATGTATAGTACCTACAGTGTTGCAAAAATCGGGGGTATACAGGAAATAGATACGTTAGCGAAGGTTATAGATGACCCTGTTCATGAAGTCGCTGAATATGCGGTGAGTGCCATAGCGGAGATGGAATCAGCCAGAGGCGCTGATATTTTGATGCAGGCACTAAGATCGGATTACGACAAGGTGCGCTACACCGCAGTGAGGGGGCTGGCGGCTATACAATACCAAAAGGCTGTGGATATTTTAAAATTCAGGGCCCGGTATGATCAGAATATGCATGTAAGAAAAGAAGCCGGAAGAGCAATTGAAATTATCAGTGGCAACAAACCTCAAAAACAGCCACACAATAGTTCAAAACAGGATATGTAATGAAAAAAATATATGAAGTTATGGACTTAGCAGATTCGGCATATATTTTAAGAAAAGGCAAGCTGGTTTTTGAAATAAGTCCACATGACAGCTATCACC
>JBMCUI010000010.1:0-17721 GCA_048622675.1 Spirochaetota bacterium
GTCCTGTCTTGATCGGGCTCATGGGGAGAGATGGGATATTCCAGGGACATTTCTACCGGGCTGGCAAAAGGCTCCTGCCTGGAAATTGTGGAGTTTACCTCAATCCTGCTGAAGTCTTTCAGGTAGTTCTCATGGATAAACTCAAGCTGCTGGAAAAGGTCTCCGTTTCCATACAGAAAAATGTAGCTGTTGGACGGATGGTAGTATTTCTTATGATAGGAGATAAACTTCTGGTACGTTAACTCCGGTATGGCCTCCGGGTCCCCGCCCGACTCATATCCATAGGGAGTATCAGGGAGCAGGGACTGGGGGATTTTTCTGAACAAAAGCGCTTCTGGAGTTGAAAACACTCCCTGCATTTCACTGTACACCACCCCCCTGTACCTTATATCTGATTCCGGGGAGTCCATTTCGTAGTGCCAGCCTTCCTGCATGAATATATCAGGGTCCTGGTAAATTCTCGGGTAAAAAACCGCATCCAGATATACATCCATCAGGTTGTAAAAGTCCTTTTCATTCTTGCTTGCCACCGGATATAGAGTCTTGTCCGAAAAGGTCATTGCATTCAAAAAGGTATTAAGAGAGCCCTTGACCAGCTCTACAAAGGGCTCCTTGGAGGGAAACTTCCTGGAACCGCAGAGCACCGAATGCTCGAGAATATGAGGTATTCCGGTATTGTCCTCCGGTGGGGTCCTGAAACCTATGGAGAAAACTTTGTTATCATCCTCACAGGCAAGACTTACCAGTCTGGCTCCGCTTCTGTGGTGCTCGAACAGCCTGCCTGTTGCATTGATCTCTTTTATAAAAGTCTCCTCTTTCAGCATGAATCCGGTGTAAACACTGTTTACCTGCATGTTCATCCTTTCCGTCTCCCTGCCAGTCAATTTGAAGGAAAAATATCATACTTTGCCGCCAACGGGAACCGCCTTCCAGCTCCGAAAGCCTTGGTGGTCACCTTCAGGCCCGGAGGGGCCTGCTTCCTTTTAAACTCGCTCCTGGCAACCGCCCTTATCACCCACACCACAGTATCATAATCAAAACCCATTCGGGTTATATCCTCAGGGCCGAGCCCTTCTTCTATATGATGGTAAAGGATCTGGTCCAGCTCCTGGTATGGAGGAAGCGAATCCCGGTCCTTCTGGCCCGGTGAAAGCTCTGCTGAGGGGGCTTTATTAAAAATCTCGTCCGGTATTACGGACCCTTTCCGGTTAATAAAACCTGCAAGATCGTACACCATTGTTTTTGGTACATCCGAAATTGCACTCAATCCTCCGCTCATATCCCCGTAAAGGGTGCAGTAGCCTACCGCCATCTCGCTTTTGTTTCCGGTAGACAGTACCAGATAGCCGTACTTGTTGGCAAAGGCCATCAGAATATTCCCTCTTATGCGGGCCTGGATATTTTCCATAGTTTTGTCAACTTTCATTTCTTCAAAATGCTGACTCAGTGCTTTTTGATAGCTTTGATAGATTTCGGATACAGGGAGAACCTTGAATTCAGCTTTACAATTGGCAGCAAGCCTTCTGGAGTCCTCCAGGCTGCCTGTGGAGGAAAACGGCGAAGGCATTGATAGACCCAGCACATTCCTGCTCCCCAGGGCAGCACACGCCAGGCAGAACACTACAGAAGAATCAATACCCCCGGAAAGGCCCACCACAGCTTTGGTAAAACCTGACTTTTTGACATAGTCCTGGATACCCAGAATCAGTGCCTGGTATACTGACTCAATTTTCTGCTGGGGCACGTATGTGCAGGTTTTTTCAACAGAATCGGTATCTATAACTTCTATATGCTCCCTGAATGGGGGAAATATTACCACCGGCTGTCCCCTCTGGTTTATAAACATGCTTCTTCCGTCAAAAACCAGCTCATCATTCCCCCCAACCTGGTTCACATAAAGAAATGGTGCCCCGTACTTTTTGGCATGTGTTGAAATAAGCTGATACCGGGTCTGTTCTTTGCCTATGGTAAATGGTGAAGCTGAAATATTTACGAAAAAATCTGCTCCCTTGTCAGCAACTGATTTTATCGGATCGAACTTATACATCCGCTTCGGCCAGAACCGGGGGTCGCTCCAGGCATCTTCGCAGATGGAAACCCCCAGCTTTTTGCCTTTAAAATTAATTACCCAGACATCAGCCGGCGGAACGAAATGTCTGGTCTCATCAAACACATCGTAGGTGGGAAGAAGGACCTTTGATTGTATTCCAACAATATCCCCCCTGTACATAAGTACGGCCGAGTTATGCAGGTTTTTTGCAGTATCTTCTTTGCTTCTTATCAGAGTCCCGAACAGTACCCCCATATTTTTATACCCGGCTGATACTTTCCTGATCTTCTGGGTGGCTATTTCAACCTCTCTGGTAAACCAGGGCCACTCCAGAAGGTCTTTAACCGGATAGCCGATAATTGACAATTCGGGAAAGACCACCAGGTCTGAGCCCTGGCTATGTGCTTTTTCTATAAGTGCAGTCATTTTTGCAAGGTTTCCCTGAATATCACCAACAGTGGGATTTATCTGGCATGCAGTTATTTTCACGGTCTTATCTCCTCTACAGTCTGTGGAGACCTGTTTAATAAATCAAAATAAATCCTGGAGGCCAGCAAAACCTGGCTGAAGCTTATTGATTCGCCCTGAGTATGAGCCCTGGCCAGCTGGCCGGGACCAAGGATCAGAGGTTTGGTACCTGCAGCCCATAAAAGATTGGCATCAGAATGAGAACGGAATGAACCATTTCTCCACCTGATTCCCAATCTGCCATATATCTCTTTCAATAACTGCATCAATAGTCCATCAGGCAGCCTGTAACCGGCAAACTTTTCCGAAAAAAAATAGTAATTTTTTCGCTGCTCGGCAGGATTACTGGATTTGTTCTGAGACACGGCTGATGCAGCAATATCCTGAAGCTTTTTTTCTATTTCATCAATGGAATGGGACGGTGAAATATGCAGGTCCAGCCAGCAGTTACAGCGATCAGGAACACTATACCCTGCACTGGAGCTCTGTACATCCCTGATATTATAAATAATGTCCCGGCTCCAGGAATCCAGATAAGTGGTAATTTTTGACAGGATTCGCAGCATTTTCGAAATTGCATTATGCTCGCTGTCAGCCAGTGAGGCGTGCCTTCGGAAACCATAGGTCTGCAGCTCCACTTCCAGATAGCCGTAGTGCTCGGTACATGGAACGAGGTCGGTTGGCTCTCCTACTATTGCCCAGGGATAGGAGTACTCCCTGAGCAATACTTCTGTACCGTCCCCGTTTTCTTCCTCTCCTACCACCAGTCCCAGAGCTGCCGGGGGCAGAGTATTATTTTTTTCATAATAGGCCAGGAACGCCTCCAATATGGCGGCGCAGCCGCCCTTCATGTCTGCGGTTCCCAGCCCTGTAACAAGGTCATCTGTCTGGGCGAACTCGTAGCTGTCCAGGTCCAGGGCAGGCACTGTATCTACATGAGCAAGAAAAAGCACCTGCACGTGGACATCAGGTGGAACAACCAGAAGGTTATACCTCTTCTCATCAACCGGTTGATGTATCACCGAAAAGTTCTGCTGCATCAGGTAATTGGAAAGATACTCCAGGATCTCCTCTTCTTTTCCGGAAGGACTGTAAATATTCACCAGCTGACAGAAAACTTCTCTTAGCCTTTCAGCATTAATCGGACCGTTAATAGTATACTCCATTTAACATCACTTAAATTATTATTTGCTGTTCTGGTTGTTATCCTGGTTTTCATCGAGATTCAGCGTCAAATAAACATGCTCCTTTGGATTTTTAAATCCACAATTCTTAAAGAACTGTATGGCCCCTTTATTGTCTGCCTGAGTGTCAACCAGAAGTATGCGAACACCCTTCTCAGCCAGTTTATCCTGTAAACAGTCCAGCAATTTGGTAGCTACTCCAAATCGCTGGTAAGGAACGTCCACCCCCAGCCACACCAGGTGACCGTAATTCCAGGCTGTCCGGGGTTTTTCAATGGTATAGGCCATAGCAAATCCTGCCAGGCTTTCCCCCACCGCAGCTACAAGGCACAGCTCAGGATCACCCTGAAATATTTCTGTAACAGCATATTCACTCCAGGTCCGATAAAGATTTGGAAACTCCTGGGGGGTGAAGAGTTTTTCTCCCAGGTGAAAAACCGCCGGTAAATCATCAATAGTCATTTCACTGATATCAACACTGTTGTTGTTGGACTTCATTGTGTTATTATCCACCTCGTTTTCACTTTGCATATAAAAAATACCTTACTCTATATAAAACATTTACATACAGTTTTCTATTATTTCCTGAAGGAACTCTCTGGAGATCTCATGTATATTGGAGTATCCTATTAAATTGCCGGTTATATCAAACGTGGGGGTAAGCTTATCAATCACACATTTTACCACATACTTATCTATAGCCGGGTCTTCACCCCTTCCCAGTTTGGCTTTAATTATTACTCCGGTACAAATAACAGCCCTATCCTTGCTTTCTTCCGACAGCTCATCGAAAGCATACTCGACCTTCTCCATACAGTAACCTTTTATCGTGAGGTGTGCTCTTAGTGGTGTATTGTACCATACATACACATATATTACAAATCTGCTGGCTTTTCAGAAATTTCCCTGCTCGATGAAGATGATTTTACAGGGATGCTCTTCTTCCCCTCTCTCCATAGCCTTATTCAGGACAGCTCACTAATTTACCAGGAGACCGGCACCATATTCATTTTTTTCAGCCTTTGAGCTGTTTTACATCTACTTCCATTTTTTCCAGATCGAGTACCGCCACAGTAGTCTTTCCCGTAAGCCATCCTCCGCACTCACCGGGGTTTATCACCAGAGGTTTTCCCTCTCTGATATCCAGCTTATGGGTATGTCCGTATATTACTGCATCGTATAACCCTGCTTTCATAAGACTTTCCAGAAATTTGGGCTCGTGCATGACCACCAGTTTCTTCCCGTCAAGCTCAGCTTCATAGTAGTGTTCATAAAATTGGGCTATGCCCTCGAACTTTTTCTGCAGAAGAAGCTTGTCCCCATCGTTGTTGCCATATACTGCGATCATTTTACAGCGAAGATTTTCAAATTCTCTGCTGGTAATAGGTGAAATAAAATCCCCGGCATGGAGTACCAGGTCTACACTTTCAGCATTGAACAGCTCCACTGCCTGGGCAATTAAAGGCATATTTTCATGAGTATCTGAAATAATTCCTATGTTCATATTCTCCCCCCCGTGTTGATATAGAAATGTGGGTAAAGATAAGTTATAATTGCACGTTATAATCCTCTCCTTTTGGCTTTACTTTAATCATATACAAACAATATAATTAAAACATAGCTAAAATCAATGCCGGATTGACTGTATTCCATAGAGATGAGCGGTCATCGGGTTTTTAAAGTTTTTAAGAATTTTCATCGAATGGATGCCACCGCATATGAAGCCCTATACACCATACATTTATGTTGATGCAAATGTACTTCTGCGTGTATTAAATGGTGAAGAGTATGCTTTTTCTGTATTTGAACCTGAACAAACCCAGGTTGTACTGGGAAGGGCATGCAAAATTGAAAACGACGTATTTATAGAAAACTGTCAAAAGGACAGGGTCCCTATTTTAAAAAGAATGGGCGGAGGCGGCAGCGTAGTGTTAACCCAAGGTATAGTAGTCATCTCTCTTGCCGGCAAAACCCCGGTACCGTTCAATCTGGCTGAACATATGAATAGTGTAAACAGGTCAATAATCAGGGTGCTGGAAAGTTTTAATATTACAAACCTTTCTATTAAGGGAACATCCGATATAGTACTGAGAAACAGAAAGATATTGGGCAGCTCTTTATACCGAAAAAAAAACCTGGTGCTGTACCAGGGCTCCCTTCTGGTAAAACCGGATATGAGTATATTTGACAGATACCTGAAACACCCTGAAAAAGAACCTGCCTACAGAAAAAAACGAAAACACTCCTGCTTTATGACCAGTCTGCACCAGGAAGGCTTTACCATTGACCAGTCCGACCTCATCCAGAAATTATCAGGTATGTGTGAAAGCGGCCCTCCGTGGAAAGAACTCGCTTCTGTTATCTCCACTGGAAATTAAAAAAATATTCAGCAGACCATTATATGGTCTTTTTTTGACAAGTTGTGGTAATTCGTTACCTGTATGAAGGAAAAAAAGATCAGCCTCGAAAGGTAAAATTATTGCTTATTTTTTCGGTACAGTAGGCCAGCCCCTTCTGGTGGAGTCTGTTGAGAGTTTTTTTTACTTTTTTAATATCATGGATTTTAAGTTCACTGGCAATTTCGGTATAGAAACCGAACCTGTCTTTGATATGCTTCAGTATCATCATGTCAAAATCATCCAGACCGAATTCCCTCCGGAGGTCTTCATCAATGTTTATGTCTTTTGCCTTGTAGTATTTCTTCAGCTTGCCAATGGTCATTGTGCCTGTATCTTTATCAACGTACATGGCTATTCTATGTTTACTCATTTTTCCGCACCCCCTTATGGGTTACTTTCAATGAAGCCATTCAAGTACAAGACTAAGCAGACTATTAAAGCACAAACGTTAAATTTAATCATATCAGTACAGAAAGCAATAGAAAGATACTTTCTCCACTTTTATTGTGAATAAAAACATCCACTAAAGGCCTGATTCCTGCTGGTGACAACCAGATGTAAGATTTTTGACGGCATCAATAATAGCTGAATAGTACTCCGGCCGGTGAGGTACAAACTGTTTTCTCCACTGCGGGTCTTCCAGCATTTTTTTAACACGAGTTGTTTCCATTAACATTAATCCCGAAACTTCCTGCTCATCAGGATTAAGTGAAACAACTCCTCCCTCATACCGGTATAAATATACCCAGGTTACCTCCCTGTCGATAAACCTTCCTCCCTGACTAATAAGGGTAAAATTTTTATTATCGAAATAAATTAGTTCATCCACATCTATGTCCAGGCCCAGCTCCTCCCATACCTCTCTCACTGCTGCTGTTTCCGGAGGTTCACCGATCTGCAGGTGACCTGCTGCAGACACATCCCACAGCCCTGGATGCGAATCTTTATGTATAGCCCGTTTCTGAAAAAGTATCTCTCCCAGAGAGTTGTAGATCCAGACATGTGCTGTTTTATGCCAGAGACCCTGTGAATGCACCACATCCCGGGGGGCATTCGTTCCGGCATAGGACCCATCTTCACTGCATACCTCAAAATACTCCATCATTGTATTACCTATTGCATTTTTATGCAAATAATTAAACTCAAAAATTCTATGGTAAGGTAAGATTGTTTAAGCAGCAAATATACCCGAAATAAACTATGTCCGAAGCATTTTAAGATAATACAATTAGGGTTATCTGCCAACACCTGATCAAACTTAATAGGTGGTTGTTCCCAAAACACGATTTATGTATATTTACAATATGCCGACCAATGTAACTCCTGAATACAAAAAAGCAGAGCAGGCTTTCAGGGAAGCAAAAACTATAGACGAAAAGATAGAACGCCTCCAGGACATGATTTCCCTGCTGCCGAAGCACAAGGGTACCGACCATCTTTACGCAGACCTGAAGCGGCGTATGGCCAAACTCAAAAAACAGCTCGATGCTTCGGACAAGAAGAGTAAAAGCGGTTCTTCCCTGGAGATCACCCGTGAAGGGGCTGCCCAGGTAGTACTTCTGGGACCTCCCAACAGCGGGAAGTCCTCCATCCTGAATGCACTCACCAACTCCCGGCCTACTATCGGCAACTTTCCCTTTTCTACCCAGATAATGCAGCCGGGAATGGTGCCCTATAAGGATATCCAGATTCAGCTGGTTGACACCCCGCCGGTAACTTCGTACTTCATGCCCCGGCACCTTCTCAGCCTGGTAAGGCATGCAGATGCAGTGCTCCTGGCAGCTGACCTGGCCAGTGATAACCTGCTGGAGGACATGGAGGCGGTTTTTGAAGCTTTCAGGACAAGACATGTTCAGTTTGTGGCCGACAGGAAGAATACCAGCAAAGACAGGGTTCTGTGCAGGGTTATCGGGAACAAGGTCGACGCTCCGGATGCTGCGGCCCGGCTGGAGCTGCTCCGGGAGATGCTGGACAACCGCCTGGAGGTTTTTACGGTGTCCTGCAGAACAGGAGAAAATATCCAGAAGCTGCCGGAAATACTGTACCAGTGGCTTCAGATAGTACGGGTATACACCAAAGCCCCCGGTGAAAAACCCGACCTGGGGCGGCCCTACACTGTTTTTGCAGGCCAGACTGTGGAAGACATCTGCTACCTGATTCACAAGGACTTTATTGAAAACTTCCGGTATGCCAGGATGTGGCGAGCAAAAGACGACCCAATTACCGTGTCCCGAACCGAACCGGTGCAGGACGGCGACATCTTGGAGCTGCATATTTGATTTAATATAATTCAATTATTTTGCATAACAATTGGAATCTGACGAAATCAGAAAGATACATAAGCAGGTCAATATTTTTCCGTTCGTCGGAGCCATTTCCAGTGCGGATTTTCCCTCCTCTTTTCCTGGTTCGTTTTTCATGAAAGCTGCTTAAGCACGAAAAATTAACTGCCAGGATATTTTACAGGGCAGATATCGCTTTGGGAACTGTATCTTCCGGTTTTATTTTGTACCATTTTTATATTATACTTACTGTTTTAATCAATTATTATACGATTCATAACATCCTGTTTTTACTCAGAACACAGGTATTGTTAATATTAATCGAATTATAAATCAGTATTTATTATATTTTACGTAAATTAATAATCAATTTTTATATAATTTGCATATTTTAGCTTGACCTTTTAAATATTTAGAGTATACTTATTACATGAATAATTTTATTAAGAGGGTTATATAAATGGCACGAAAACTAAACTTTTATCCGGGTCCGTCAGCCCTTCCGGCTGAGGCACTGAAAGCAGTACAGGAAGAGCTTCTGGAGTGGGACGGCACCGGAATGTCTGTTATGGAAATAAGCCACCGCTCCAAAGAATACGACCAGCTCCACAACCACACCAAAGCACTCCTGAAAAAGCTGTACCAGATACCTGACGATTTCGAAGTGGTTCTACTCCAGGGAGGTGCCTCTCTGCAGTTTGCAATGGTGCCTATGAACATCTTGGAGGAAAACCAATCAGCTGACTACATAGTTACCGGCAGGTTTTCCAAAAACGCCTATAAAGCAGGTGTAAGCATAAACAAAAATGTCAGACTCGCCTGTTCTACTGAAGAGGATGGAAAATACCTGCGTATCCCTTCACAACAGGAACTGGAGTTGAGTTCTGATGCTGTATACTGTCATCTAACCTCAAACAATACGGTTGCAGGCACCCAGTGGCATGAGTTTCCCGATACCGGTTCTGTGCCTATTGTTGCTGATATGTCCAGTGACATATTCTCCAGGAAAATTGACTTCTCCTCAATTGGACTGATCTATGCCGGGGCACAGAAAAACCTGGGACCAGCAGGTGTAACCGTAGCTATTATCAGGAAAGACCTTATAGAGCAGTCAAAACAGGGCCTTCCGGATATTCTGAGCTACGCCACCCTGGCATCAAAAAACTCTCTGTACAACACTCCTCCCTGCTTCGGCATTTATGTAATGAACAAGGTGCTGAGCTGGGCCAAAAACAAAGGGGGGCTTGATTTTATTGAAAACCAGAACCGGCAGAAAGCGGACATGGTATACAGTCTTATTGACCAAAACCCCGAGTTTTTCAAGACCGGTGTGGAAAAAAACAGCAGGTCCATGATGAACGTTACCTTCAGGCTGCCCACAGAAGAGCTTGAGTCAAAGTTCCTGTCAGAGGCCCAGGACCAGGGAATAATCGGACTGAAAGGCCACCGGTCTGTGGGTGGTGTCAGGATATCCATGTACAACGCCAATGGGGTTAAAGAGGTAGGTACTCTGATAGACTTCATAAAAGATTTTATGAAAAAAAACGGCTAGGGAGCTGGTATGAGCTATAACGAGCTGGTCTTCAATAAACAGCTGTCCGAAGTAGACCCGGAGGTTTCCAGGATTGTTGAACTGGAGGAGCAGCGCCAGGCAAGAAAAATCATAATGATCCCCTCAGAAAGCATATGCCCTTCTCCGGTCAGGCAGGCCCTGGGAACAGTGTTTACCAGTATATACTCGGAGGGCTATCCTCCCCGGGACATGCTCCAGGAAGACCCGGAAGGCCTGCAGGACCATGAGAGGCTTTTATGCCATTACAGACGATATTCGGACAGGAGGTTCTACAAGGGGTGTGAATATGCTAATTTTATGGAAGCTCTGGCCAGAAGGAGGGCTGCAGAAGCTTTTGCCACCAAAAAAAATCCTCCAGAAAATATCCATGTAAATGTCCAGCCCCTTTCCGGTGCTGCTGCCAACAACTCGGTCTACGATGCATTTGTGGAGCACGGGGATGTGGTAATGGGAATGTCCCTGATGCACGGAGGACACCTCACTCACGGAAGCGAGTTCAACCGGTCCGGAAAGAGCTACAGAATTGTCTCCTACGAAGCAGACCCTTCCACCGAGAGACTCAACTACAATAAAATAATGGACCTTGCACAGTCCCACCGTCCCAGGATGATAATCGCCGGGTACACCTCATACCCCTGGGCGCCTGACTGGGAAAAATTCAGGGAAATTGCAGACTCGGTGGGTGCAGTGCTTCTGGCGGATGTTGCCCATCCCGCAGGAATGATTGCTGCCGGTGTATACCCCAGCCCGGTTGATTATGCTGACGTGATCACCTTTACCACTCATAAAACCATGTTTGGGCCCAGAGGAGCGGTGATAATGACCACCAGCAGGGACCATGCTGAAAGAATAGACCAGGCGGTGTTCCCCGGAGAACAGGGAGGGCCTCATGTAAACAAGTTTGCAGCCATGGCAGTGGCTTTCCAACTCGCCCGCACTCAGGAGTTTAAAAAAATACAGCAGCAGACAGTAAACAACGCCCGCACCCTGTCCGGGATTCTCCAGGACCAGGGCCTGAAGCTGGCCTATGGGGGTACTGACACCCATCTGTTTGTGATTGACCTCAAGTCCATATCCACCAGAAGCGGGTACAGGCTTCTGGGGGAAATCGGAGCAAGGGTGCTGGACCTGTGCGGAATTGTAGCAAACAAGAACACCATACCCGGTGATATTGAAACAGCAGGGGCCACTGGAGTGAGGATGGGCACCCCCTGGATCACCCAGAGAGGTATTACTGAAGAGCAGCTTCAGGAGCTGGGGGGCCTGATTGCAGACATCCTTAAAAACATTGACCCGTTTACCTACAGGGGGCTGACAGGAGACCTGCCCAGGGGAAAGATAAGCCTTCAGGTATTAAAGGACTGCGCTCAAAAATCAGAAGCTCTGGCACAACAGCTTTTTTGTGAAAAAAAACCAGGCCCCCTGTCCTATCCCTACCATCCAGTGCGTTCGATACCTAACCGGGAAACTGATCAGAACAACACCTCCATACTGCTGGTAAAAGGAAGCCGCTCGCTGCAGTTCATGGAAGAAATTTCCACCAGTAAAATATCCTGTTTACGGCAGGGTGACAGCACCAAAACATTCTTTTTTAATAGAGAAGGAGTACTCATCTGTACCGGGCTGGTAATGAGGCTGGGCCCTCCTGAATGCCTGTCACCACGATTTGCGGTGCTGTGCAGTGCAGATAAGCTCGAAGAGCTTAAAGAATGGATGAGAGGGCTTTCTGACGGGTACACCGCATTCAACGATGACGATATCTTTATGAAGGTAGAAGGTCCGGTGGTGGTAAAGGACCTGGCAGAGACTGACCAGGAGGAAAAGGAGAAAATGAAAACTCTTCTGGAGAAAACCTCCAGCACCAACCACACTTTCCAAGACCTCTCTGTAAAAGAAGAGAAAAAAGACTGCAGTGCGCTGTACCAAAAATATCCACAGTACTTTGATATGACCAAGCCCTTTTTTATAGGCCAGAACTATCTGGAAAGAAATGCCGGTACCGGAAGACCCCGGAATTATGCATCCAAAAAGTCGTTTCAATATAAAAAAAGCCCGGGAGAGGCCAAAAAGGGGTTTTTATTTCAGGAGCATCGAAAGCTCAATGCCAGCATGATAGACTTCGCAGGATGGAAAATGCCCGTTCGCTACCAGGGCATTATTGATGAACACCGGGCGGTCAGAGAAGCTGCTGGAGTTTTTGACATATCACACATGGGGGTTCTGGAGATTTCAGGGGAGTACGCAACCAGCTTTCTTGACACCATCGCCTCCAACTATGTGCTCTGGATACAACCCGGACAGTCCCAGTACTCATACCTTCTTGACCCGGAAGGTAATGTGATAGATGATATCATGGTATACAGACTGGAGAAAAACCGTTACATACTGGTGGTAAATGCTGCAAACAACGACAAAGACCTGTCCTGGATGAAAGCTGTCAATTCGGGTGAATATATCATTGATACCCAATTTCCACACAAGGAGCCTCTGGGAAAAGCCCACATACAGGACCTTCGAGACCCATCTGCAGGCCACAGGGGCAGGATAAACCTGGCGCTGCAGGGCCCTGCCTCCCTGGGACTATTAAAAAGAATATCCAGCCCTGGTGCAGCGGGTAAATTGCAGAGGCTTCAGAAAACCGAATTTATAGAAGTAGCAATAGCTGATATGGATGTTCTGGTATCCAGAACCGGCTTTACCGGCGAAGAATACGGCTATGAGCTCCTGGTTTACCCATCCAGAGCACCTGAGTTGTGGAATACACTTCTGGGGGAGGGAAAACCCCTGGGTGTCAAACCGGTGGGGCTGGGGGCCAGGGACTCTCTCAGAACAGAAGCAGGTCTCCCCCTGTACGGCCATGAGCTGGCAGGCCCCCATAACATCTCACCCATTGAAGCAGGTTTTGCCCCCTATGTCAAATTCCACAAGCCCTACTTTATAGGAAGGAAAGCTCTGCTGGAAAGAATGGACAGTTTCGATATGGAGATTGCCAGGTTCAGAATGAACGAGAAAGGGGTAAAACCGGCAAAGATGGGCGATCCTGTGGCAAGCAAAAGGACCCAGAAGGTGATCGGTTCTGTTACCAGCTGCGCGGTCAACGGGGAAGGCATCCAGGTGGGGATGGCCTATGTAAACAGCAGGTTCGCCCGTGAAGGTACAGACATTGCTGTTGTGCCTCTTCCCCATCATGCCGGGCACAAGGGCATATCGGTGCACGAAGCCAGACCGGGAGACAGGCTCCCTCTGCATGTGAATACAACAGTGGTAGCCAGATTCCCGGAAAACGGAAACTTCTGAAAAGATATTTTTCAATAACACGCTGCTTTATCAGCGGTGGAGGAGATAACATGGCTTTTATAAAACCGTTCAGGGCGATCAGGCCGGTACCGGAAGAGGCGAAACAGGCAGCCTGTGTTCCCTACGATGTGGTCGACACGGAAGAGGCCCGGAAATTAGCACAGGGGAATCCTGTTAGTTTTTTACATGTAACTCGCCCGGAGATTGATCTGCCTCAGGGAACCGATCTTTACCATGAAGCAGTATACAGAAAAGCAAAACAAAACTTCGACAATTTCATCCACCAGGGCATCCTGATACAGGATGACCAGCCCTCCATATATGTGTACAGGATGACAATGGGGGACCACCAGCAGGTGGGAATTGCTGCCTGCTGTTCGGTGGACGAATACGATAAAGACATAATAAAGAAACATGAATACACCCGCAGGGAAAAGGAAGACGACCGTTTACGGCACATGCTGGCTATTTCAGCTCATGCAGGGCCGGTTCTTCTGACCTTCAGAGGTAATGCTGTGATTGAAAAGCTTCTCACTGAAGCTGTTAATGAGAAGCCGCTGTACGATCTTACGGATGAACAGGAGGTCAGGCATACCATCTGGAAGCTGAAAAACCCCGGACAGATGGCAGCTGCTTTTCAGGACCTACCGGTGCTGTACATTGCAGACGGACACCACCGGGCAGCAGGGGCCAGCAGGGTAAAACAAGAAATGCTGAAAAAAAATCCCCAATCCAGTGGAGATGAAGAATGGAGGTATTTTCTGGCAGTTATGTTTCCCTCTGACCAGATGAGAATATTTCCTTACAACAGGTACATTACCGATCTGGGAGGGATGAGTGCAGAGGATTTCGTCAACCGGGCGGGCCAAATTTTCAGAGTGATGAAAAATGGGAAAAAACAGCCTGTG
Source organism: Spirochaetota bacterium (assembly GCA_048622675.1). Taxonomy (GTDB): domain Bacteria; phylum Spirochaetota; class B62-G9; order B62-G9; family DRHN01; genus JBMCUI01. The sequence continues at coordinate 14,162 of JBMCUI010000010.1, forward strand.
CAGAAAGGGCAAATGGGCATGTACGTGGATGGATGCTGGTATGAGCTGTTTATTTCGGAGAGTGCGTACAAAGAACACGACCCGGTAGGAAGACTGGACTTAAGTGTGTTCCAGAAAAAGCTCCTGGAGCCGGTGCTGGGAATAACCGACCAGAAAAATGACAAAAGGATCGATTTTGTAGGTGGACCGGACAGTCCCGGTAAACTGGAAAAGCTGGTGGATGAAAAGGGAGGGGCTGCTTTCAGCTTCTACCCGGTAAGTGTTGAAGAACTGCTGGCTGTGGCAGATGCAGGAAAAATCATGCCCCCCAAGTCCACCTGGTTTGCTCCCAAGCTGCGCTCGGGACTTTTGATACACAGTTTTTAAAAAGGAGATGATTACCATGAAGGTGTTAATTTCTGATGCACTTCCAGAAACCACCCTAGATAAAATAAAAAACCTGGGGGCGGAAGTAACCTACGACCCCCAGCTGAAAGAGCAGAGCCTTCTGGAAGAACTTAAAAAAGAAAGTTATGAGATCCTGGTGGTACGCTCCACAGTTGTCACCGGGGAGATGATACACTCTTCCCCTGCATTAAGCCTGATTATACGGGCAGGCTCAGGGTATAACACCATCGATGTAGCTACGGCATCGGAGCGAAGTGTTTACGTGGCCAACTGCCCGGGCAAAAACTCCATAGCTGTGGCTGAGCTGGCTTTCGGTCTGATGCTCAGTATGGACAGGCGCATTCCTGACAATGTAATCCAGCTCAGAGAAGGCCGATGGAACAAAAAAGAGTTTTCCAAGGCCAGAGGGATATACGGAAAAACCCTGGGTATAATAGGCCTGGGAAGAATCGGAAAACTCATGATACCCAGGGCCAAAGCTTTCGGACTTAACGTGATAGGCTGGAGCAGGTCCCTGACCGAACAGAAAGCAGAAGAGTGGGACATAAAGCATGCACCCGACCCTCCTACTGTAGCCGATGAAGCAGACATTATTACCGTCCACCTTACAGCTACTCCTGATACACAAGGATTTATAAATGCAGAGTTCTTTAATGCCATGAAGGAAGGGGCCTATTTTATCAACACCTCCCGCTCTGAAATAGTGGACCAGAAAGCCCTGATGGAGGCAATGGACAAAAAGGGTATCAGGGCAGGGATTGATGTATTCGCTGCCGAACCGTCCTCAAAAACCGGGGACTTCCAGGATGATATAGCTAAAAACAAAAACCTGTACGGGACCCATCATATCGGGGCTTCCACCGAGCAGGCACAAAATGCGGTGGCGGATGAAACGGTGAGGATTGTTCAGGAATACCTCAACACCGGCCATGTTCCAAACTGCGTAAATATCATGGACCGTCCCCCGGCAAAGGCCATGCTCACCATTCACCATCGAAACAGAATAGGAGTGCTGGCAGGGGTCCTGGACATCATCAGGGACGCCCGGATAAATGTGGAGCGTATGGAAAACATAATTTTTGAAAAAGCCCAGGGAGCCTGCGCTCAGGTACAGTTAGACGATTCTCTTTCAAAACAGGATCTTACCAGAATTGAAGGTCTGAGTGAAGACATATTCTTTGTGAAGCAGGTAGAGCTGAGTTAATATTTTCAATAAAAGGAGCACAATATGCGTTTCCCAGAAGATCTGAAATATACCAGTGAGCATGAATGGGCCCGAATAGAGGCTGACACCGCAACAGTGGGAGTTACTGATTATGCCCAGCAGTCGCTTGGCGATGTGGTATATGTAGAACTCCCTGAAACAGGGATGAACCTGGAGAAAGGAAAAGAATTTGGAGTTGTAGAATCGGTCAAAGCTGCTTCGGATATCTATTCTCCTCTGAGCGGGGAGGTGGTGGAGGCAAATGAACAGCTGCAGGACCATCCCGAGTATATCAATCAGTCCCCCTATGAAAAGGGGTGGATCATCAAGATCAAGATAGAGGACCCTTCTGAAGCAGAGGAACTGATGGACGCTAAAGCATACCAGGACTACCTGGCTAATCAAGAAGAGAACCAGTAATAGTTATGGTGAATTGAGTACAGACCCCAAGTTCCTGCAGCTTCCAATTCTTATATTAAAAGTATTTTCATACAGGGAGATAAAATATTATGCGCTACATACCGAATACTTCCTCGGATATAAAAAAAATGCTGGATACAATAGGAGCTGAATCTGTAGACGAGCTTTTCAGCTGCATCCCCCGTCATTTACTACTGAAAGGAGACCTCAATATTCCCGGTCCTTTTTCTGAAGGAGAAATACTCCAGCACCTGAAAAAATTAAGCCGGGCCAATGCCAGCAGTGAGAATTATACCTGTTTTCTGGGGGGAGGGGTTTACCAGCATTTTATCCCCTCCGTGGTGCCGGCGCTTCTGGCACGGTCGGAGTTTTATACTGCCTATACCCCCTACCAGCCTGAAGTAAGCCAGGGCACCCTGCAGTCGATCTTTGAGTTTCAGAGTTTCATGTGCATGCTCACCGGCATGGAGGTGTCCAATGCCTCCATGTACGACGGCGCATCCAGTACCGCAGAAGCAGTACTCATGGCCAGAAAAATTACCAGAAGACCAGGGGTAATTCTCTCACAGGCCCTGAACCCTGAATACGCCAGTGTAATAAAAACATACCTGGGAGGCGGTGAAAACCAGGTAGTAGAAGCTGCATTCAACCAGAACGGGGTTACCGATTACCGGGCCGTCCAGGAAGCAATTTCAGCAGATACCGCCTGCGTGGTCGTGCAGTACCCCAACTTTCTGGGAATAATAGAAAATCTCTCCCAAATTGAAAAACTCACCCACCAGCATCAGGCTATGCTCATCGTTGCTTTCTCAGAACCGCTTTCATTTGGACTGGTTAAACCACCCGGAGAGTTCAATGCCGATATAGTAAGCGGTGAGGGCCAGAGCCTGGGTATTCCTCCTTCCTATGGAGGTCCGTTCCTGGGGATACTCACTGCAAAATCAAGATACATGCGCAACATGCCGGGAAGAATTTCAGGACAGACTACAGACATCGACGGTAAAAGGGCCTTTGTGCTCACCCTCAGCGCCCGCGAGCAGCACATTCGGCGTGAGAAGTCCACCTCTAATATCTGTACCAATGAAGGGCTGTGTGCTCTGGCAGCAACCATATATCTGTCTGCTCTGGGCAAACAGGGGTTTAGCAGGCTGGCCAGGGTCAATCACAACAAGACAGAATATGCCAAAGACAAGCTGAGCAGGGTTCCGGGGGTCAAACTCAGGTTCAATTCCCCAACCTTCAATGAATTTGTACTGCAGATGGATAAGGAGCCCCGGGAGGTAGTGGATGAGCTGTCGATGCACCACAGATTAATCCCTGGTGTCCCTCTGGGCAGGTTTTATGAAGAGCTTTCTGACTGTATGCTGGTTGCTGTAACAGAAATGAATACAAAAATAGACATAGACAGAATGTGTGGGCTGGTGGGTAGATAATATGATAGGGCAGATTAGAAATATGCTTGCAAAAAAATACTTATTTGAAAAAGAGGACATACACATTAAAAACATTTCTTCCTGAGGATTAGACGATGAATAATACAGACAATAAG
>JBMCUI010000011.1:0-17601 GCA_048622675.1 Spirochaetota bacterium
GTTCAGCACTGGCTGTATCAAACAAGGTGGAGAATGCCATTGCCATGGGAGTGGGGGTCACTTTCGTGCTCATTGCCTCCTCACTGATTATATCAGTGTTGAGACCGATCATTCCTGCCAGGGTAAGAATACTGGCATACATGATAGTTATAGCTTCATTTGTAATTATTGTTGACCGGTATTTGAAAGCCTTCTACCCAAAAATAAGCGATGCCCTGGGACCGTATGTAGCCCTGATTATCACCAACTGCATTATCATGGGAAGGGCAGAAGCCTTTGCCACCAAAAATAAAGTACATCATTCAATACTGGACGGCCTGTCCAACGGGCTGGGCTATTCCTTTTCCCTTATCGCTATAGCTGCAGTACGGGAAGTGCTGGCCTTCGGCAGCCTTCTTAACTACCGGGTAATGCCCCAAGAATGGACCAATTGGGTGGTAATGGCCATGGCCCCGGGGGCATTTTTCCTGTTCGGTATATACGTATGGATAATGAGAACTCTTGCAAATATTAAATCATAGGGGACCTGAAAATGATTGCATTGCTGTCCATATTTCTGGCAGCGATTTTTACCAATAACATTGCTCTGACCTACCTTCTGGGAATGTGTCCTTTTGTATCCCTTTCCCGCAATCTGAAGACTTCGCTGGGCATGGGAGCATCGGTGATTTTTGTGGTCACTATTACTGCAGCAGTCAACTGGATTATTTACCGGTATGTTCTGGTCCCTACGAACAGCGAACTTCTGGAATACATTATTTTCATCATCGTGATTGCAGGAACAGTACAGCTTCTGGAAATGATCATGGAGAAGTTTTTCCCCACTATGCAGGCCGTTATGGGAATATTCCTGCCTTTAATAACTGTAAACTGTATGGTGCTGGCAGTGTCACTGTTTATGGTCTTGAGAGACTACTCCTTCATAAAGACATTGTTCTTTGCAGTGGGCTCTGCAGTAGGATGGGTGCTGGCAATGGTAATAGTGGCAGCCATCAGAGAAAAACTGGAGCTGATAGGCTCTGTACCGGAAGGGCTTAAAGGGGCGGGCATAACCATGATCATAGCCGGAATAATAGCTTTGGCATTTTTAGGATTTGCAGGGATGGTGAGTATACAATGAACATAATGCCATTAATTGTTATCAACTCAATTCTGGCAGTAATTGTGGTACTGCTGAGCATTGCCGAGCATTACCTGGTAAGCTACGGGGAGTGCGAAATTGACATAAATGAGAAAAAGGCCGTCAGAACCAGGGGTGGGTCTTACCTGCTGGGGGTGCTCTATGCAAATAAGATATACATACCTTCGGCATGCGGGGGAAAGGCCACCTGCGGACAGTGCAAAGTCCAGATCATGGAAGGAGCAGGTCCAATACTCCCCACTGAAGAAGTATTTATCAGCGGCGAGGAAAAAAACTCCGGAGTAAGACTGGCCTGTCAGGTAAAGATCAAAAACGACCTTAAGATCCATATTCCCGAGCATCTTCTGGAAGCAAAGGAATACCGGGCAGCAGTAACACAAATTATCCAGCTTACCCACGATATCAAGCATATCAGGCTGAAGCTCGAAGACCCTCCGAACATTTCCTTTAAACCAGGCCAGTACATCCAGTTTCTGGTGCCGGGAACAGACGAATTCAGGGCCTACTCCATAGCCTCTCCACCAAGCCAGACCAGTGAAATCGAACTGGTGGTACGTCATGTGCCGGGAGGGCTATGCTCAACCTACATTCACCAGGTCCTCACTGCAGGTGACAGGGTGGTGATGACCGGACCATTCGGTGATTTCTTCCTCAGGGAGGAATCCGAAAGAGATATAATCGGTGTTATAGGCGGGTGCGGTATGGCACCCCTGCGGTCCATAATATTACATCTGGCAGAAAGGAATATGCCCAGAAGGGTAACATTGTTTTTCGGGGCCAGATCAAAAAGGGACCTTTTCTTTACCCGGCAACTCAGCGATCTCCAGAAGAAATACCCCAACTTCAGGTTCATACCGGCACTGTCTGAACCAAAGCCTGAAGATAAATGGGAAGGAGAAACAGGGCTTGTCACCGATGTGGTGGAGAAACACATCCAGGACGGCAGCAGATACGAAGGGTACCTGTGCGGTCCGCCTCCCATGATAGATGCAGCAATAGAAGTGCTTAATAAAAAAGGCATGGATGAAAAAAATATTTACTATGACAAGTTTTAAAAATGAATAAAGATTTCAAGGCACTGTCTAGAAATGAGATGAACAGAAGAATTAAATGGCTCCTCAACCTTCGCTGGATGGCTGCTGGGGGCGTTTTTCTGGTTACAGGAGCAGCCAGGTATGTATTACACCTGGAACTTGAATACCTGTTTCTGTACTGTGGAGGAGTGGTGCTGGTAATGTGCAATACCCTGTACAGCATCCACCATTCCAGGCTGGAACTCATCAGCGATATTGATACGTGGTTCGACAGGGCGAACGTATTCGCCAATGTACAGATATCTGTGGACCTGGTGCTTCTTGTCTATCTGGTGTACTTTTCAGGAAACCTGGAAAACCCATTCCTGTTTTACTTTGTATTCCATATGGTGATAGCAAGTATCCTCCTTTCAAACAGGGCTGCCTACTTTCAGGCAACCCTGGCCATACTATTACTAGGGATTGTTTCTGCCGGGGAAATAAAGGGGATTTTACCCCACTATCACCTGGAGGGATTTGTTTCATCTGCAATACATTCGCCTCCCCATACCTATCAACAGGGCATACTTTTTGCTTTTTCCACCACTGTTTACATAACGGTTTATTTTGCCACCACTATAGTAAACCGTCTCAGAGAGCATGAAGAAAATCTTGCTATTGCCAATACCAGGCTGAAAGAAATGGACAGGATTAAATCACAGTACGTACAGAGAGTTTCCCACGATATTCAGGCCCCTCTATCCACCATTCAGAACTGCCTCAAGGTGGTACTGTCAGGGTTTACTGGTCCTGTGTCTGAAAAATCATTAGAGATGATAGCTCGAGGTGAAAACAAAGCCCGGAATGTACTTTATTTTGTTAAAGACCTGCTCAATCTTTCCAGAATGAGGGCAGCAGAGACAATTCACAAAAAACAACTTCAGTTTCACTCCATTCTACAAACAGTGGCCCAGCAGCTTAATCCTGAAATTGAAAAGAAAAAAATCGAGCTTTCCCTGCCTCCTGAACAGGAAATATACATAACCGGCGATCCAGAAGGAATCAAAGAACTGCTGGTCAATATCCTTGAAAATGCTGTTAAATATACACCGGAACATGGTAGAATCAGCGTTTCATCTCAGGACCACGAAACAGGAAAATATCTGCAGGTAGCTATTTCAGACACAGGAATAGGCATTCCCCAGCAGAACCTCCCCCATATCTTTGAAGACTTTTACCGAGCCCCTAATGCAAAATCAAAACAAGAAGAAGGCACCGGACTGGGCCTGTCCATAGCCAAACATATTGTTGAGGCTCATGGTGGAAAGATAAGTGCAGAAAGCTCCCCGGCGGGGGGTACAACTATTAGCTTTACTCTACCAAAACAAAATTATAAGGAGGCCCAAAATGACTGAGAATCCAACAATACTCATAATTGAAGATGATAAAGATCTGGTAGAAGCAATGAAAATAACTCTGGAAAAAAATAAATACAGAGTTGCTTCGGCCTACAATCCGTCCGAAGGCCTGAAAAAGGCCCAAGAACTGAAGCCAGATCTGATCATACTGGACGTTATGTTTGGTCAGCAGGAGCAGGCCAGGGGGTTTGATTATGCAGTAAAATTGAAAACTGACCGCTCACTTTCGCCAATCCCCATACTGATGCTCACTGCTGTAAATATCAAATATCCCCAATTCAAATTTTCTCCATCAACCGATGATAAATATCTGCCGGTGGATGAATTCATTGACAAACCGGCACAGCCAGATGAGCTGCTCCAGAAGGTCAAACAGCTGGTGGAAAGAGAAAAAAGCATATGGTCGAACTGGCCAGATAAAACTCAGAATACAGAAAGGGAATAAATTGGATCTGAAAACCATCTATAAACCCATCTCATACGAAGTGGGACAGGTGGAAAAAGAAATGAAAGCACAGCTGGAGCAGATCTGCACCGATGTAACCTCAAGCTCCTGCTGTCAAAAATTCCTGGTGAGGGTAATACATCACATTTTCAATATTCCCGGAAAACGCCTGAGGCCTGCACTGGTTCTGCTTTCTGCCAGGTCAGCCAATCCCCATATCCAGAATATGAGACCTCTGATACGTCTTTCAGTAGCAGTAGAGCTGATTCATACCGCGTCTTTGATCCACGATGATATAATCGATGAATCCAAAACAAGAAGAAAGCAGCGCACCCTGAATGAGAAATTCGACAACAAAATAGCTGTTCTGGTAGGAGACATCCTGTACTCCCAGTTCTTTTCCATACTTGCCAATCTTCCTGTAGATAAATCACTTCACTCCAAACTCCTGAACATCTTCTGCGGTATTACCCAGAAAATGTGCTTCGGAGAAATATTTGAACATAAAATAAAATACTCCTGCGGGAAAGCATCTTTTAATGACTATGTCAGGGTTATTGAAAATAAAACAGCCTGTTTAATGGCTGCCAGCTGCCAAAGCGGCGGTCTGCTGTCAGGAGCAGATGAGACTACTACGAACGAATTAAAGAACTACGGTCTGGACCTGGGAGTTTTGTACCAGATTGTTGATGATTATATAGACCAGGATTCCATTTTAAGCGGGGATATTGATCTTAAAGCAAAAGCCCGGGAAGTCGCTGAACAGGCAGCCGGTCATCTGGACGCACTTGAGGAAACAATTTACCGAAAAAAACTTGTTGAACTGGCTGAGTATGTACTGGAAAAATCCGTGGATACACCTGCTGTGCAGGTCTAATCCTGCCCAGCGGTTCAATAGTTTACCTAATTCAATTACAGGAGGTGTTGAATGTTTATCGATTATCTAACCATCATGCTTCTCAACCTTGGTGCAGGACTGGTACTTCTGGCATTTTTCGTGTTCAGGCTGAACAATATGGACAATGCTGAAAAGAGGAGATGGGTTCCTGGATTTACCATCACCGGCTTTACCGGCCTGGTAACCGGTATTCACATGATTTTCACCTGGCCTCTTCCGGGAAGCTTCAACATTGCATTCGGAGAAATGTCAGTACTTTTCTCCATCCTTTTTCTTGGAGCTGCCCTGGCCCTGGCAAAAGACTACCAGCTTCTTTCAGTGACCATTTACGCACTCTTTGCAGGTGGTGCTGCGCTGGTGGTGGGTATCAGGATCATCAACCTGGGCCTTACCAAGGAGCCGGCTATGTCAGGAGCAGGATTCATATTAACGGGCATTGGGGGTATTCTTTCTACTCCCACCTATCTGCTGAGAAACAAAAAGGGAGTGGCATTGCTGTGCGGGGCTGTACTTCTGATAGCTGCTGTAATCTGGTTCATCACCGTATATGGGTCATACTGGGGCCATCTGGAAAGCTTCAAGGACTGGAAACCTGTACACATGCGGTAAAATGGTTTATACGTATTTTTTAATTAATTTTACCAGCATGTCCATATCTACAGGTTTGTTGAGAAACTCATCAGCCTGAATGTCTTCTTTGTTGAAGTCAAAGGCGTATTCTCTGTTTATAGCAGTAAACACAATTATAGGAATATGAGGGTGTTTCTGCTTGATTTCAGTGGCTGCATCAAATCCCCTGGTCTTTTTCTCCGGAAACATTATGTCCAGGAGAACTAAGTCAGGGGATTTTTCTTCAATCATAGCTATTCCTTTTCCTACTGTGGCGGCGCTGAGTATCTCAAACCCCTGGTATTTTAAAAGCGATCCCATGGTCTCCAGTATGTCTTCATCATCATCAATGATAAGTATTTTGCTGCCCATGTTATCCTCCTGAAATAGTAGTAGATACGGGGGCTGCCCCGGGTACATATATATGGAAGGTAGTACCCCTGTCTTTTTCAGAGTATACACTGATTTTTCCTCCCAGAGAGTCCACCGCTTTTTTCACTATAGAAAGCCCCAGTCCGGTGCCATCTCTGATGACCTCCCGGGCCCTCCTGGTGCGATAGAACTCTTCAAAAATATTCTCCAGCTCAGAACCTTCTATACCTATTCCCTGGTCTTTTACCAGTATATGGACCTGATCCCCTGAAGGCTCAGCATTCATCAGAACCTGGCTTCCCTGGTGTGAATATTTAATAGCATTGGTAATGAGGTTGCTCAGAATAATGTTGACCAGGTCCCGGCTTGCCCACACTGTCAACTGCTCCGGACAGGCTGAAGAAAGCCGAATGTTCTTCTGCTTTGCCTGGCTGTAAAAAAGCTCCAGGTTGTAATCAATTGCCTGTTTAAGGTTAATTTCTGTTTTGGTATACCTCACCTCCTGTTCAGATTTCATGTAGGCATAATCTATCATTTCATCAATTATGGTTAAAAGATTGCCGGTACGCCGGTTGGCCTTGATGATGATGTCCCTGGCTCTCTGGTCCGCTTTTCCAGCTATTCCCTTTAAAATCATATCATGAAAACCTTTCAGAGCCGCCAGAGGCCCCCTGAGTTCGTGGGTTACCTGGAGAATAAAATTAGATTTTGCCTTATCCAGGCTTTTGTAACGGTTCAGTTCCACCTCCACCCTTTTTCCCTTCTCTTCCAGTCTTTTTTTAATACTGGTGATGAGATAGGCAGAGATAAAAAGAGTGGAGCAGAAACCGGTGGTCCTTAAAAAAATAAGCTCCCTGTAGGAAGAAAACTCCCCGGTTTTGCCAAAATAGAAGTGGGGAATAAATTGATAGTACTCAGCAACGGATAAAGAAATTATCAGGGTAACCAGAGAGCACACATATACAAAGGTAGCCCCCGGTGAAAACATGAAGGAGGTAAGCATTATATGAAAAACAAAATAGTAAAGGAAGGGGTTTTCCAGGAACCCGGCAAAATAAATCAGAAAAAACAGCAATGCGTAATCACAGCACACCTGGATGTTTAAAAAAGCGTATATCTCTTTCCTGGAAAGGTTTCCCTGCTTGATATACCTGTAATACATAACGAAAGCGGTATTGGCCACGCCCAGGAGAAAATTGAAAGTAAAGAGTGTTCTGAAAGGAAGCTCATATTGAAGTATAAAGTAGACTACCAGCAATGAAACAAATACGCCCCCGCAGGCTATCCAGCGGAGGCGTATAAACCAGGCTATTACTTTATTAAGATCGGGGTATTCAGGAGATTCTATTTTTAGATGCGCTTGCATTATATCGCCAGGTCATAGTCTTCCATATATTTTTTCAACTCAATTATCTGCCTTATTTTAAAACTAACCAGAGAATCAAACAGGTCTTTCTGCTCACCAGGGGCTATATTTTTACTGATGTCTGAATAAAAATCTCTCATTTTGATCTCATATTCAAGTATTTGTTCGAATATTTCTCCGGGTGAAGAATCCCTCCTGATTCTTTGGATAGGGATAAGCTCTTTTTCATGGTATTCCAGGGGGAACTTGACCCATTCTACCTTTCCATAATCCTGCGGATGTATTCCCTCCAGTATTTTGAGGTTTTGTACAAGCTTTCGTCTTAATATGGCAACCACCTTTTCTGATCTATCATCTCTCAGTGCAACTTCAGCTACATCATAGAAATCTTTGAGTTTTCTCTCCCAGTTTATAGAAATATTTAAGATCTCTTTCAAATCACGGTATGACATACCATTCCCTCTTATTGTATTATCAAAATTATAAGATTTATAATATTATATTAATAATTTAACCTCTGTGTCAAGTAATTTAAAATAAAAAATAATATAAATTATACTAAATTAATAAGATTTGTATTGATTATTTAATTAAACAGGACTATTATTATAACCAGAAGGGGAAAACAATGATACAGGCATTGGGAATTACACTAAGAGAAGCTGTAGAAGCCATACTGGTTGTTTTTATTATGGCAGCCTATCTGGACAGAACAGGAAGGACCGAAAGCAAAAAGTGGGTATATACCGGGGCGGCAGCAGCGGTGTTAACCAGCATAATACTTGCAGTAATACTGAGACTTTTTGGCGCAGATCCGGAAAATGAAGCTGTTGAAAGTATTATGCTGTTTGCAGCCGGTGGTATGGTGGGAAGCCTGGTAATATGGATGTGGAGAAAAGCCAAATATTTAAAGCAGGAGCTGGAAAAAAAGGTACAGAGAGCATCCAGCTGGTTTGCTCTGGCCCTTATCGCCTTTTTTATGGTCCTGAGAGAAGGAGTGGAAACTGTGTTTTTTCTGCAGAGTCTGCTGCTGGCCGGTTCCACCCTGGCTGAAAATTTTCTGGGAGGACTTATTGGAATAGGGCTCGCCGTTATACTGGGAATTGTGTTTTTAAGGGGTACCACTCAAATAAACCTCCCCAGGTTTTTTAAAATAACTTCAGTAATTTTAGCGATACTGGTGATCAAACTTTTTGCAGGTGGTTTCGGCGAGCTTATTGAGATGGGCTTAATTACGGTGAACACTACTGCCGTACAAGTGATAGACTTCCTGACAGCTAGCTCCACCGGGGCTATGCTGATAGGAGCCATGATTGTGGTGATGATGGGTATGGTGATCTACGATATTGCAAAAACCCGACCTTCTCTGGCAGAAGAGCTAAATTCCAGGCAGAGGGAAAAACTCAAACTCAGTCTGGTCAGAGAAAAAATCACCAAAATAACAATGACCAGCATATTTCTGGCGGGTGTTCTGGTTGTACTTATTTCCAGTATGTTTCTTTGAATTGATACAGCACAGGGATGGTAATAAAACAGCAGTTTAACCGTAAAGGGTGAAAGAAAAATAACTATAGGATCCAAGAGAGGAAAAATTAAGGGGGTAAAAAAACTAAAATGCCGTTTCTGAAAAAACATATAAAGCTGAGCCTGGAAAGGACCGGAAAAGCACACACAGAGGTTCACCACTGGCTGGACGGAAGAAATGTAAGCATAAAAGAAAAGATAATTAGGCATAAAGTATCAAATATTCGGAGGTTTTTACCGGTGGTAATTGAAAAATTTGGGCAGGAAGGGGCATGGGAATATCTCCAGCATCTGAGGGACGATTACCAAAAAGACCCAATTTTAAAACTGCTGCGAAAGCTTGGAAAAATTTGAGGAGAAGAAAATGGCCAATTTACATGTAAACTGTATACACCAGACCTGCCCTGTTCCCCTGGTGGAGACCCGCAAGGCGGTAAGAAAAGCAAACAAGGGGGACATAATCGAAGTGAAGGGTACCCACCCTTCCTCCAAAAAAGAAATACCCATGGCAGCAGAATCAATGGGCCTGGAGGTGAGATCTATAGAAGAGGAGGATGGAATATGGAAAATAGTAATAAGAACGTAGAGGCAGGAAACATCCCATCCAAGGCCACTTTAATCGTACACAGCGGAGACATGGACAAAGTGTACAGTGCCCTGATTATAGGAAACGGAGCACTTTCCATGGGAATGGATGTATCCATCTACTTTACCTTCTGGGGACTGCAGAGGCTCAAAAACAACCAGCTGGGCAGAGGACCTCTTTCCAGAATGAACCTTCTGGGCCTGGGGAAATGGATGGTAGCCAGAAAAATGAAAAAGGCGGGCGTTGCCTCCCTGGAGAAATTGCTCCAGGACTTTGTGGAACTGGGAGGAAAAGTTCTGGCCTGCGATATGACTATGGAAATTATGGGAATCAGAAAAGAACAGCTTCGGGATGAGCTGGTATCAGATTACTGCGCTGTTGGTACCTATATTAAAGAAGCAAAAGAATCGACCATAACCCTTTTTATATGATCGGAGGAAAACATGCGCCAAAAAATAACCTATCTGGATAATGCTTCCACTACCCGGCTGGACGAGCGGGTGCTTTCAGCTATGGAACCGTATTTCTTCAATACCTATGCAGTAGCCACATCGGAGATGGGCTATTCCATGGGCATAGATGCCAGGCAGGCTCTGGACGGGGCAAGAGAGTATCTGGCTTCTGTTCTGGGAGCAGGTCCACATGAGTTTGTATTTACTTCAGGAGCCACAGAGTCCACTAACACTGCATTGAAGGGAGCAGCAAAATCGCTTCGAAAGAAAAAGGGCAACCATATAATTATATCCAGAATAGAGGACTTTCCTGTTATTACTACAGCCAGAGCCCTGGAAAGAGATGGCTTTGAGGTAACGTACCTTGATGTGGATAAAAAAGGAAATGTTAACCTGGACCAGCTGGAAGGTGCCATCAGCAGTAAAACCATCCTGGCATCCATTCAGCATGCAAACCAGGAGATAGGCACCATCCAGGATATTAAAACAATATCCGGGATATGCAAACACAAGGGAGTACTTTTTCACACTGATGCCACTCACAGTTTCAGACGGGTCCCCCTCAATGTAAATGAAGTACCGGTAGATTTAATTACTCTCTCAGCTCACACCATCCATGGTCCCAGAGGAATAGGCGGTCTGTATATCAGGAAAAACACCCCTTTTACCCGGTGGATGGACGGAGGTTTCCAGGAGTTCGGGCTCAGGGCAGGGGTGGAAAACATTCCTGGAGCGGTGGGTTTTGCCAGGGCAGCCCAGCTGATAACTGATGAAGAAAACAGGCATATTAAAAACCTTAGAGACGTTTTAATAGACCGGCTTCTGAAGGAGGTCCCCCATACCATTCTCAACGGCCCACTCAGCAACAGACTGCCCCAAAATGCCAATATTACCTTTTACATGGTGGAAGGAGAGTCCATTACCCTTCATCTGGATATGAGAGGAATAGCGGTAAGCACCGGGTCTGCCTGCTTCAGCCAGTCTTTGGAAGCTTCCCACGTAATTACAGGTATAGGCGGAGACCATGAAAGGGCCCATGGTTCAGTACGTTTTTCCCTGGGCAGGTTCAACACTCTTGACGAGGTAAACAAAGCAGTAGATGCTGTTTCAGAAATTGTTCCTAGACTGCGGGAGATCAGTCCTTTAAAAATGGTCGCATCCTATCAGTAGTTTTATAAAAGGCATTTATTGATGACCGGCTGCTGTCAGGTGGTGTGCCCCGGCTTCCAGGCAACTTTCCATAAAGCTGTGTGGTGATGCCCAGCCGCCTCAGCCGGAGTACCCTAGCTTTTAAGTAGGCAGGAAACACTAGTGTTGATCGGCAATGGTAACCCTGTTCCGTCCATCCTGTTTGGACTTGTACAGGGCCTGGTCTGCTTTCTGCCTGAGCATGGTTAAATTATCAGCATTATCCGGATAAGATGCTATTCCCTGACTGGTTGAAATGTGCTTGACTGGCCCGTCCAGATGAAGCGCTTCGGTACTGTTTACTTCCCGGCATATTTTTTCCGCTAGTAATGCTGCTTCTTTCTGGCAGGTATCAGGCATAACCACGGTAAACTCATCTCCTCCATACCGGGCAATAATATCTTTTTCTCTGAGGTATTTTTTGAATACATTGACTACTTCCAGAATGATCCGGTCTCCGGTGTGGTGGCCGTAATGGTCATTTATGGTACGAAAATAGTCCAGGTCTACCATCACCACTGACAGGGGCTCATTTTTTCTTTTGGCTGTTTTAAAAAACTCCTCCAGAGAATTATCCAGAAAATGTCTGTTATAAACCCCGGTTAGCCGGTCAGTAATGGCCCTTTTTCGGGCCTTTTGCCCCCACAACACCATGTCTGAGAGAAACTCGCTGGTGTTTCTCAGCCTCTGAGTGGTAGCACTGGACATTCTGTACATGATTTTAATGGCTGTGGATGGTGCTTCTTGAATCAATCGGTAAAAATCTTTTTTATGCAGGGAAAAAAGTCTACTTTGATCTTGTGCGTAGCAGGTTGCAGAGCGGGGAGCATTTTCAAAAATTGACATTTCCCCAAAAAAATCACCCGGGGTAAACTCACGCAGCTGCTTTTGCTGGCCATCGGAGAGGTTTATGGTTATGCACATCCTCCCCCTTTCCACTATGTACAATTCACTGCCCTCATCTCCCTCTTTAAACAGCACTTCGTTCCGGGCGATATCCAGGGGCTTCAGGTATCCGATAATCAGGTTGATCTCCTGGGTGTCCAGAAGAGAAAAAATATCAACCTTTTTGAAGAAATCTACAAACGTGTACTTTTTTAACTCAGACAACTATTCTATCTCCCCCTTCTTCTCTGGCTTTCCACATCTTATTAAAAGCATCCTGCATGGTGTTCTCCCAGGTTTGGAAACTCCGGGAGTAGGTGGATATACCCATGCTGAAGGTCATTCTGGTTATTTTCCCATCTGTAGAATCACCGATACTCATTTCTGTCAGTGCCTTTTTTAGACTGTCTGCCGTTTCCAAGGCCTGCCCCGGCCGGCTGTCTGGTAAAATAACCGCAAACTCATCACCCCTGAATCGGGCTGGTATATGCTCCTCACTCAGAGTTGATTTAATAGTGGCTGCTATTAATTGCAAAACCCTGTCCCCTGCCTGGTGACCGCAGTTATCATTTATCCGCTTGAAATTATCCGGCTTGATTATTATGAGACCGGTGTTACTATCACTCTTTGACAGAATAGAAGGTAAGTCCTCCTCAAGGTAGGTACGGTTGTAAACTGCAGTGAGCTTATCTGTGAGCAGCTGCTTCCTGAGGTCCTGAACCCACGGTGTCTTTTCTGATATGAGCCTGTTGGTAGACCTGATGCGGCTGGCAATCATGGCCAGGAGCTGGTGCAGGACAAATGCAAATATCCGGGGGTAGCGGTCCATCACTTCTGTAAGTGATGTCCCCTTTTTTGGAAAAATAAGCAGGGTGGTATTTTTTTCTGCATAAGCAGTTGTGGGGGTGGGTTCTTTGTCTAAGAGCTCCATCTCCCCGAAACTTTCACCGGAAATGAATCGAGCTATATCTGAAGTCTTTCCCTGCTGTTCATTTCTGGTTATCAGGACTTCACCCTTCTTTATTACAAATAACTCCTCTCTGTGCCCCCCGTTTTCGAAAATAACATCCCCTTTATTGAAATTGTAGTAACGGCTTAAGTCTGCAATAACCTGGAGCTGTGCACGGCTCAGTGAGGAAAAGAGACTGACCTTTTTTAAAAGGTCTATCTTGGTGCTCATATCTATCCTTTATGGTAACCGGTATTGTATAGGCCCTCCTTATGTATTATCTTCATGTTGAATAATAAATGCAAGTTAATTTGCACTCATACCCACTCTTCTCTGAGCAGTTTTCCCTGAATGCTCAAAACCACCCACTTTAAAGGGCAATTTCTGGAAGCCGTGGACCTGGCCTTTTCTGCAATCTGCATCAGACCGCTGCAGCACGGTACTTCCATGGTTACCACCGTAAGTGTATTTATCCGGGCATCCTCAATAAGTGAAACAAGTTTGTCCAGGTACTCGTCCTGGCCTTCATCCAGTTTGGGACACGCTATGGCTACTGCTTTTCCCTTCATAAAATCAGAATGGAACCTCCCTGCGGTGTATGCAGCACAGTCCGCACTTAGGAGCAGGTCTTTTCCGGTAAAATGAGGTGCCTCAGGGGAAATGAGATGGAGCTGGATGGGCCAGTGGGTAAGAGCAGAAACAGCCTGCTTTGTCTGTGATACCCCCTGCGTGGAGTTATCCGGAGTCCCCATTTCAGCACTCTCAAAAGAGCGCTGGTGTGAGCCGGGACAGCCGGAAAATGCGTGCGCTTTCATGGTTTCTTCCTCCTTGATTTGTATATTCCTGTTTTCCAGCACTTCAACAGCCTCCCTTAGATACTCCTGCTGGTTGTGTTCTCTGAGATGACGGAGGTGGGCTTTGATAACATTCCTGCCGCCTTTGATTATGTTCTCCATAGCCTTTCTTTCGTTGTAAGGCTGTGCCTCCCTTTCTTCCACAGATATCGCCCCCTCCGGACATTCCCCTATACAGGCCCCCAGACCGTCACAAAAAATCTCGCTGATAAGCCTGGCCTTTCCGTCAATAATCTGAAGTGCGCCTTCAGGACACTGGGGTATGCACAGTCCACATCCGTTGCACTTCTGCTCATCAATTCTGATCACTTTGCGTTTCATTGCTACCTCCCATCACTGTTCAAGGTACATCTTCCTGGCAAGTTTCCTGCCGGTTTCTGTTAAAAATACCTTCGCAATTATTCCTGAGAGCTTTTTCCGGTCTTTGACATTATACTCATCCCGCAGGTTTACCAGCCAGTCAGCGTCGTAGAGAATTGAAAAGTTCTTTGTTTTTATCTTACCCGGGGAGTGGTGATGGGCTATGATGCTGCATATTTCATCGATGCTTTCCATGTTAAGGCCCACCTTGAGAAGTATTTTCCTGGCTACCGGTGGACCTTCTTTTTCCTGCAGAGGGCCGGCATAGGAGCCGTATTTCTGCTGGGCTATCTTTATTCCCACATCATGCAGTATGGCCGCCGGTACAACAATATACCAGTCCCCCTGTTCTGTCTTAAGAATTTCTTCAGCGTAGGACAAAACTTCCCTGGTGTGGTCGACCCATTTCCGCTCATCACCGTAAAAGTTTACCATCTCTTCCAGCAGTTTCTGTTTAAGGGTTACAGCCCTGTTGGTCATATACCTGTTATAGGCCTTTTCCCCCACACATTCCCTTGCCATTTCACACCATTCCAGGCAGCTCATCTCCTGGTACCGGGTAACGGTAGTGCCGCACTCAGGGCAGCTTGCCCTCAACTCATCGCTCCATATTTCCACCTCTCCCCCGCAGTCAGGACATGCAACTATCTCGGGGAAGGGCTGTTTCAGTTTCTTAGCTCCAGGACATTCTTGCATACTATATCATCCTTTCCTGAGTATATTATTATTATTAAAAGAATCCGTATGGTCTTCATCGTTATGAGCCCCACTGCCTTCAGCATTGTCCTCAAGCAGGGCCTGGATGGTGATGGTTTTTAACAGCTTTACCAGGTGCTGTTCAAGTTCGCGGACCTTTTTACGCAGAGGACAGGTTCTGATATTGGAACAGATCTTCTGGGCTGTTATGCATCTGTTAAGCTCTACCGGACCTTGAAAAATAGTAATAAGATCAATAAGATATATTGATTCTGGAGATACATTGAGTTTGAATCCTCCTCCCCTTCCTCTTGTGGAATGAATTATTCCTTCCTTTTTCAACTGCTGGAGTATCCTTCTTAAAAAAGACCATGGAACATCCAGCTGTTTTGACAGCTGTTTCGCAGTAACCATCTGCTGTTTGTTTTTGGACATGTAAAGAAGTGCTCTCACAGCGTAGTCTGTATTCTGGGTTATCAGTCTCATTTCACATCCCGTACCATTGTTAATAGAGGGATTAAATGATACTTAAATAGTATCATTTAATATTACCATGGTTTCTGTATTCCGTCAATAAAAAACAGCTTAAAATTTTCAAAAAGTTCTTTTTAATTATTCAAACTTCACAACATATGGTAGAAAGTTGGAGGGCTAGATAGATTAAAATTACACCGGGAAAAGAATGAATATTGCCACATCCCATATGGAATGGGATATAATACCGGGCCAGAGGCCGCCCGTTTTATTGAACACGTATCCCCAGAAAAACCCGCAGACCAGAGCCGCCATAAACAGCATGAAGTTCACAGCCCACAGGTGCACAGCACCGTACAGCAATGATACCGCAATGTACCCGATGCTTTTGGAATCCACCAGCACAGAGACTTTTTCCTGAAGAAACCCCCGCCAGAAAATCTCCTCCCCCGGTGCAATTACCAGGAAGAGAAGAGCTCCTAAAATCAGCTCGCTTCCGCCTTGTTTCATTGAATAAACGGATGCAATCTGGTCCGCAGCAAAATTGAAAACAAGCTCAGAAAGCTTTCCTCCTGCAAAAAAAATCATATACAGCAGACCCGCTGATAAAATCCCATAGAGAAGATAAACCCACCTCCAGTTCAATAACTGTTTCAGCTTTGCCCTTCCCGGGTAAAATGCATAACCTGAAGCCGCTGCTGCACCCGCAGACATTTTAATCCAGAAGCTTCCGCCCGGCAGGTAAAATACAGCCATCCACAGACACACTGCCAGTACTGTCCCTGCAGAAATAGTGTAAAGGCTCTCCTTCATAAACAAAGTCCTTCATAAATATTTTTCGCAAATAACCAGACCAGGACAACAAAATGCTCTATAGACAGATATGTGTTTCAAAGATATACCCTTAAAAGGTATATCCTAAAATGAAGGCTTAAAGCCTGAAGAGTTAAATCAAGGCGTTCAGCATCACAGAAGCAAAAAACAGGAGCCCGAACTGTGCTACCAGGGGGGCAGTTTTTTTGTCCATTGCTGCCAGTTGTGGAGAATCAATTTTTTCTGCATTCCACATTGTTTTTATATTTTTTCCGGCAGCCGCCACAGCCAGCAAAACGGCCAGGGTAGAGAGTGGAAAATATCCAAATATCACCATTATTACCGTAAAAACATAGGCACCTGCCACCAGAAAAATATATTCGAATCTGGCAGCCCTGAACCCCAGCGAAGAAGCTAGGGTTGTTATATCGGCCTCCACATCACTGGAAATGTCCCTGATATTATTGGCAACTACCACTGCTGTTATCAGCATCCCCATCGGAACCGACGCTGCCGCAGCCTTCCAGCTGAAGCTTTGCACCAGTGCATAATAGGTACCCAGCATCATCAGAGGGCCGAAGCACAAAAAAATCATAACATCACCCAGCCCTCTATATTTAAAAGAAACCGGCCTCCCCCCGTAAAAATATCCACAGATAACTCCTCCGCATCCAAAAAGAAGAACAATCCAGTCCACCCTGTACACCACATAAGCACCTGCAACCACTCCAGCTATAAAAAAACCTATGCCCGCCCGGTAAACCTTTATCGGGGAGAGATATCCCTGTACCAGAAGGCCTGTTCCACCCAGAGAACCCGTCCGGTCGACCCCTTTTTTATAATCAAAATATTCACTGGCCAGGTTTGCTCCCAGATGTAAAAAAAATGCACCTGCCAGCACCACAGGCATGAGGCACCAGTTTACCCTGCCTGGAGACATAAATGCAAAACCGGCCCCTATCAGACCCACTATCCCGGTAAAGCTCAGGCTGAAAAACCGCATTACTTTGAGCCACAGCAAAAGCTGGGAGGGCTTATTATTCTCGGCCATTTTGAAATCCCCTGTTTTCCGTTATCCCGTGGTTTTTTCCTACCCGGATTTCGGCACGAAGCATGCTGTTGGCATCCACATATACTTCAACAGTGATTATCCTCCCAAATTTCTCTGACCATTAATTCAGCCGGTGAATGATCATAACTGAAACACTCCAGCTTGCTTCGTATACTGAGGTCGTCACCCCGGGTGAAAATACTGTAGAGCCTCTGGGTGATATCAGAGGTTTTTATAACGCCAAACAGCTCAGGGAAAGCTTCCCTGTTCAGGTAAATATTGGGAAGCGCAGCAAAACGGAAGCTCTTAATGTAGGAAGAAGCAGCTTTCTTCAAAACCCACTTTCCCAGCACCGGCACCCACTTCAAAACCCCTGCAGGACCTTCCACCGGTATTACCTCCGGCTTGTTCAGTGCAGCCACCACCAGGGAAGGGATTTTTCTATAAGCCAGCTGTATGGTGTTGGTACCAGGGAGGCTTACTGCAAAATCAATCCCCCCCCCCCCC
>JBMCUI010000012.1:0-17312 GCA_048622675.1 Spirochaetota bacterium
CTGCAGTACTTATCAAACTGTATCTCTCAGCAATATCGGTAATTTTAATTTCCTTGTCCTCCAGGGCATGCTTCAGTGCATCGTAGGAAAAAGGATTACGAAGCAGGTGGTCAGCTTCCAGGATTAGAAATCCCCCATTGGCCCGGTGAAGTGCTCCTGGTTTGATCATATTGAAGCTGGTGATAAGCATCCCCATCTGTGCCTGTCTCTCGAATTTCCCCATTATGTTATGATAGGTAGGGTCTCCCTCCACTATTACCGGTGCTCCCTGGGTCTGGGAGTTGTCCACTATCAGGTTCACCTGGTAGTGGTCGAGAATATTTTCCTGCTGACGGGACATCAGAGCTGAGAGAGCCTGGGCCTGTCCCCCTGACTGTTCATCCGAGGACACTATATTGCTGGCATTCTGTGCTACATCCTCCTTTATCCCGTCCAGGTACTCCTGCACTTTGGAGTGGTCTTTGTATTTTTCTTTGAGGTCTTCGATATGATGTTCTATTGCAAACAGTACTGTCTTCCGCTCCAGCTGCTCGATTTCTTCTTTTGCTTTTCTTTCCAAGTCCCTGGCGGAGTGGAGGGTATTGTTGAGCTCCTGCTGCAGCTCCTCTCCTTTTTGCTCCAGCTGTTTTTTTTGGTCCTGGGGTAGCTGTTCGTAATCTTTTCTGGAGAGGGGCTCCCTCTTCTGGTTAACCGGTACGATAAATACACCGGTGGGGCCCCGCTGGATGGTAAAACCGTTCTTTTCAGCTTTCTCCCTCAGCTGTGAAAAACGAGCATTCTGTTCTTTCTTGTATTTTTCGGTTATGGCATTTTTCTCGTTCTGGTAGTCATCCCTTTCCAGGGCCTGCCGGATTTCATCCTTGACCCCGGAGCGGAATTTGTCCATGTCGTTTCTGAATTCTCTGCCTTTTCCCGGGGGAAGGCTCAGGCTCTTGGGCTTGCGGGGGTCTTCAAAGTTGTAAACATAGCACCAGTCGCTGGGTACCGGCTTCTTTTTTGATTTTTTCTGTACAAACTGCTCAATGGTGGCTGTTCTGCCCGCCCCCGCCGGTCCCAGAGCATATATGTTGAATCCGTCGCTGTCAATGTCCATACCGAACTCTATTGCTTCTACTGCCCTGTCCTGGCCTATAATATCCGTGGTGGTGGGAAGCTCCGAAGTGGTTTTAAAATTAAAAATATCTTCGCTGCACACTGTTCTCAGCTGTTCCGGGGTCAGTTCATTATTATGAGGCATTGGTACCTACTCCTTTCTGTCAAAGGTTTATTAAAAACAATAACCTGCAGGGTAGGGCAAGTCAAGCAAAGGAGCATGAATATATTTCACAATGGTAGTTCGGATAGTTGTAATATTTTTCGACAGAAAGAATAAGGGCCTATCAGGAATCAAGAAGCCGATACTGGGGAATTATAAGCCGATGCGGGAATACCTGGATGGTTCATGGCAGACATTGATCTTTTAGCTGCTGAAAGCTCGAACTTTACCTGGGTGCATATATGGATACAAAAGAAAAAGTCAGCCGGTGTTGGTGGTGCGGAGCTTCCTGAGGATGTCCCAGTATGCTCCCCTGAAGCCCTGCTTTATTGCATCCTCCAGCCTCTGGTTGGCATTGTAATTGTAATTGCTTTCCGGTTTGCTCGGATCAAAGAACAAAAACCGTTCATCTGTGCCTACCAGGCGGTCCAGCAGATCGAAAATGGTGGACTTTACCCCCGGCTCCATGAAAAACACCGGAGCAAATGAGGGTTCCCGGGGAGCAGCTTCCGGTGTAGAAGCTTCCAGTCCGTGTTCCAGTTTATGTTCCCAGATATATCTCTCCAGACCGGTGCCGGGGTATACTCGTACCCCGACGGCGATGCCTGCTACGTCAGCCCCTGAGGACTTTACCAGCTGAATGGTGTTGAGTATACTTTGGTGGGTTTCCCCTGGAGCCCCCAGAAGAAGGTCTACCATTACTGGTATCCCTGCCTGTGATGCTGTGCGGACCGAATTGACGATGTCTTCCGGGGAAAATCTGCGGTTCAGCCTCCGGAGCATACCGGGGTCGCCGCTGTCTGCTCCAAAATTAATCCCTGCGCATCCTGCCTTCTTCATTTTACGTGCCAGGTCCTGGTGGAAGCATTCGGGGGAACAGTAGGCGTACCATCGAATTTTTTCTCCCAGCCCCCGGCGGTCTATTTGCCTGCACACCTGTTCTGCATGTTCCCGGGGGAGGTTAAACTCACTGTCGCAGGTGTGCAGGTGATCGATACCCTGGGCTGCAAGGTTTTCCAGCTCTTCTGCTACTGATTCTGGATGGCGCATCCGGATAATGCTCCCTTTTGCTGCCGGGTCGGCACAGTATATGCAGGTTCTGTTGCACCCTCTCTTTGTTTCGAAGCCTCCCTGGCCTCCCAGGCTGAAGTAAAGCCGGTTGTCAAACAGCTCCCGCCTGAAACCAGGGGTTTTCTCAAGATCGGTGTACCGGAAAGGATTTCTGGTCCATCTTCCCTCTTTTTTGCATACCAGGTTAGGGAGGAGGGAAAGCACCTGATGTGGGACATCTCTCTCGCAGCTGTTTTCTATTATGCCGGCAACAGCAGGGAAAGTCTCCTCTCCATCTCCCCACACCCCTGCATCTGCACCGCACAGCTCCAGCACCTGTTCCGGCATCACAGAAAATCCTGCCCCCCCAACTACTATGACTCCTCCGCAGTGTTTTCGGATGGTTCCGGCTATTTGTGCAAAACCCTCCACGAAGGAAAACCTGCTCTGAAAGGCACAGTCATCTGTATTGCGAAGGGTAAGACCCACCAGGTGGTATTCCTTTTTCATGAAAAAATCTCTGACTGCGGACGGGGGGTCGGATTCCCATGTTAGGTCCAGTATATGAGGGGTGTGGCCTGCTGCGGCCAGTGCTTCACCTACATACTCCAGCCCGATAGGGGCAATGGGTGGTCTAATAAGGTTTGTGTTTACCAGGGCTACGTGCATTTTTGTCATTCCTTTGTTTGCCGTGATTTGAGAAAATCCGCCAGATATGCTGCGGTGTAGGAGCCGTTTGTGCTCTCCGCCACTGCTTCGGGAGGACCCTGGGCTGTCACCATGCCGCCTCTGTCACCTCCTTCCGGGCCCAGATCAATAATCCAGTCTGCCTCTGCGATGATGTCCAGGTTGTGCTCGATAATAATTACCGTATTGCCTGTATCCACCAGCCGGTGCAGAACCTTTATCAGCTTCTCCGCATCTCCCATATGCAGCCCTATGGTGGGCTCGTCCATTACATAAAGGCAGTGGTCCTTTTTTTTCTGGCCTGCAGCCTTCTCCAGCATGGCCTGGTCATCAACTCTGGTTTTTGCCAGCTCGGTTACCAGCTTCAGCCTCTGGGCCTCGCCTCCGGACAGGGTGGGGCTGTGCTGGCCCAGAGCAAGGTAGCCCAGGCCCACATCACGAAGGAGCTTCAATGGGCGATAGATACCTGGCTGGGAAGAAAAGAACCCTGCAGCTTCATCCACACTCATCGATAGTATATCTGCAATACTTTTGGCTTTGAACTTTACCGCCAGGGTCTCAGGGTTGTACCTGGCCCCGCCGCACATTTCGCATACTACTTTAACATCCGGTAAAAAGCTCATGCCTATCTTTTTAATTCCCTGTCCACCGCATGCCTCGCACCTGCCGCCTGATACGTTAAAAGAAAACCGGCCGGGAGCATACCCCCTGATTTTTGCCTCAGGAAGAGAGGCGTAAAGCCTCCGTACCCGGTCCCAGAATCCCACATAGGTGGCAGGACAGGAACGGGGGGTTTTGCCTATGGGGGTCTGGTCTACTTCCATTACTCTGCGGATTGACTTCCACCCGTTCAACTGATTGCATCCTCTCAGCTGAACCCTGGGTTTGCCGGAGCGGTGTTTTCTTTTTCTGCTGATAAGCCTGCGGAGGTTTTGGTAAATAACCTCCCTTACCAGAGTACTTTTTCCGCTCCCGCTTACACCGGTTACACAGATAAACCGGCCCAGGGGGATGGTCAGATCGAGGTCTTTCAAATTGTGCAGGTCTGCCCCTGCAACCTCTAAACCGGGCTCCTGGGTTTTTGTGAATGAGCGGCGGGTCCGGACTATGGGATGGCTCAGAGGGTCACGTAAAAATTTTCCGGTTGCAGACCGGCTGTTTTCCAAAAGCCCCGTTACCGGTCCCTGGTAGACCAGGCTTCCTCCGTTTACTCCTCCTCCCGGACCCAGGTCCACCACATGCTCAGCCTGGCGGATGGTATGCTCATCGTGTTCCACCACTACCACGGTGTTGCCTTTTGTTTTCAGTCTGTGCAGAGTTTTGAGCAGTCTGGCGTGGTCACGGGCGTGAAGCCCTATGGTAGGTTCATCCAGGATGTAGCACACCCCCCTGAGGTTGAGCCCCAGCTGGGAGGCCAGTCGGACCCTCTGGGACTCACCTCCCGAGAGAGTGGGAGCGGCACGTTCCAGGGTCAGATAGGAGAGCCCTACCTGCATCAGTACCTCCAGCCGTGAAGCAATCTCTGAGAGAATGTCCCTGGCGATTTGTTGTTCATAACCTTCCAGCTCCAGTGTATGAAAATACTCCTCAGCTTGGTCTACCGGCATTCCGGTTATTTCTGCTATGCTCAGGTACCTGAACCGCACTGACAGAGCCTTCCGGTTGAGCCTCCTGCCCCCGCATTCCGGGCAGATGTTGTGGGGGTCTTCCCAGTCCCCGGCAGAACCGGTATCTGTCCATTCTTTTTCTTTAGAGGGATTCCATCTGAGTCCCGTACCCGAGCATCCCGGGCACCATCCCAGCCTGGAGTTGAATGAAAAAAGCCTGGGGTCCAGCTCTTCAAAACTACGGCCGCACCTGGGGCAGGTCCTCAGGGTGGAAAAGGTGGCAGTCTGGTTATGACCCGGCGGCGAAGTTTCGGAAACGTATACCATCCCTTTGCCTATTTCCAGCGCCAGGTGGAGTTTTTGCCTCAGAAGGCCTCCTCCGGCAGGCTCTATCCACACCCTCCCTACAGGAAGCTCAATATTATGCTCTTTGAACCGGTCCAGTCGGGGCCAGGTGCGCGTGGGTAGAAGCTTGCCGTCCACTCTCAGGTAATCGAAGCTCCTGTTTGCGGCCCATTTTGCCAGATCAGTATAGTATCCCTTCCTGGCTGTTACCAGGGGAGCCAGCAGCTCCACCTGCTTGCCCCGGTAGTCTCGCAGTATCTTTGCAGCGATCTCCTGGACGCTCTGGGGCTGAATGGGAGCCTGGCATTGAGGACAGTACTGTACACCCAGTTTGGCAAAGAGCAGCCGGAGGAAATGATAAATTTCGGTCATGGTGGCCACGGTACTTTTATATCCTCCCCGGCTGGTTCTCTGTTCAATGGCTACTGTGGGAGGAAGCCCGGAAATCCCGTCCAGGTCCGGTCTGGATACAGGCTGGACTATCTGTCGGGCATAGGCATTGAGGGACTCCAGGTACCTGCGCTGGCCTTCTGAAAAAAGAATGTCGAATGCCACTGTGCTCTTGCCGCTTCCACTGATTCCGGTCACCACAGTAAACATCTGATGAGGGATGCGTACATCTATATTTTTCAGGTTATGCTCCCGTGCATGTCTTATCAGGATGGCATGATCGGGCCGGACACCTCCGGTGAAAGCAGGGGATTTTTCCGCCACCGCATTCTCCCGCTCCCCCTCCCGGGGTGTTAAGGGGGCCAGACTGTAGCCTTTCTGGACCTGGTTGAGGTATGTCTTCAAAGCTTCGGCTGTATGGCTGCGGGGACAGCTGGTTATTTCCTCAGGCCTTCCCGTGCAGACCACCTCTCCCCCCTGCTCGCCTCCCTCCGGTCCCAGGTCAATAATCCAGTCAGAAGCGGAGATGACATCCAGGTTGTGCTCAATTATCACCACTGAATGTCCTGCATCCAGCAGCCTTCTGAAAGCAGAGAGGAGTTTTGATATGTCATCAAAGTGAAGACCGGTGGTAGGCTCATCGAATAAAAACAGGGTATGTTTTTTCCCTGTTTTGGCGGAGGTCCTGGACAGGTGTCCTGCCAGTTTGAGCCTCTGAGCTTCTCCCCCGCTCAGAGTAGGCACCGGCTGTCCCAGGGTCAGGTATCCAAGCCCCACCGCCTTGAGCGGCTCCAGCATGCGCTGCACCTGGGGAGCACCTGAAAAAAAGGTGCATGCCTCTGTTACCGTCATATCCAGCACTTCAGCTATGGACTTTGGCCGGGCAGAAGTATGGTTTTGCCCTGAATGTTCCTCAGAAGAATCTCCTGGAGATGTATAGGTATCACCGGCGTCACCCGGATTTTCTTCTCCAGGTCCAGGGAGGTTTTTTCCTTCTGTATCCTCTGATGCTGTGTCAGCTTTGCCTCCCTGAGGGAGCATCTTTACTTCCAGAACCTCCGCCCGGTAGCGCTTTCCACTGCATTCTGGGCACCTGAGGTACACATCACTGAGAAACTGCATTTCTATGTGTTCAAACCCGCTCCCCTTGCAGGAGGGACACTGGCCCCTGGTGGAATTAAAGCTGAAGGAGCCGGGGGTGTAGCCTCTTTGTTTGGCAAGAGGTTCTTCACTGAACAGCTTGCGGATACCGTCAAGAGCACCAACGTAGCTGGCCGGGTTGGAGCGGGTGGTTTTGCCAATGGGGGACTGATCCACCATCACCACATCATCGATCTGCTCTGATCCGTGTATTGCCCGGTGCCTGCCCGGTGCCTCTACCGGTTTGTGCTTGAGCCTCAACAGGCCCCGGTAGCATATGTATTCAACCAGGGTGGATTTGCCCGAACCGCTTACTCCGGTTATACAGACCAGCCGGTTGAGGGGAATGCGTACATCTAAATGGTTCAGGTTGTGTTCTTCGGCTTCCAGGATTTCCAGGTATTTGCCGCTGGGGTCAGGTGAATGCATGCCCCTATCGGGTTTTTCCGCTACCTTTTTGCTGCCGTTCAGATACTGGGCGGTGAGCGAATGACTGCACTGAAGAAGCTGCTGGTATTCACCCTGGAACACTACATGGCCTCCCTGTTCACCCGGACCCGGACCCATATCAATTATTAGGTCGGCAGCCTTTATAACCTGAGGATCGTGCTCAACCACTATTATGGTATTTCCTGAATCCCTCAGACGGTGCAGAACCATGATAAGCCTGCCCATGTCTCTGGGGTGCAGCCCGATGCTGGGTTCATCGAGCACGAACAGGGTATTTACCAGTGATGTTCCCAGTGCAGTGGTAAGATTAATCCGCTGCACTTCTCCTCCAGACAGTGTTCTGGACTGTCTGTCCAGGGCAAGGTACCCCAGGCCTATGTCTACCAGATATTTCAGCCTGGAGCGGATCTCCTGAAGGAGAATATCGGTGGCCTCATCCAGGGGCCGGGGAAGCTCCAGGTCCTGGAAAAACCGGAAGCAGCGCTGGATGGGAAGAAGCATTACCTGGTGAATGTTTGCTCCGGGCTGATTATCTCCGGCCTGCGGGAAGGTCTTTTCTCCCAGACGCCATAGAAGGGCCTCCGGTTTCAGACGGGCGCCTTTGCAATCGGGACAAATCCGGAAAGCCCGGTACTTGGACAGAAGAACCCTGATATGCATTTTGTAGCTTTTTGTTTCCAGCCACCTGAAAAACCGCTTTACTCCGTACCACCTGCCCTCATCCCACTCTCCTTCACCTTCAAGCACCCACTTTTTCTGCTCCTGGCTGAGTTCATTCCAGGGAATATGTATGGGAATGTCTCTTCGGCGGGCAAAGCGTATCAGGTCCTGCTGGCACTCCCGGTAGCTTTTGGACTGCCAGGGTCGTACAGCTCCCTGCCCCAGGCTCAGGGTTTTATCAGGTACCACCAGGTCATAATCAATATCTATAATTCTTCCAAATCCCCTGCATGTGTCACATGCCCCCAGGGGAGAATTGAATGAAAAAAGATTGGGGACAGGGTCACGGTAATGAAGGTTGCAGTCAGGACAGTGAAGGTCCGTTGAGTACCGGTAGGGCTGCAGGGGCTGGAGGGTGCTGTCCAGAGGGTACACAGCAGCCCGGCCCTGGCCGTACTTGAATGCTGCTTCCAGGTCTTCAATGACCCGGGAGCGCTTTTTCAGTACCAGGTCCACCCGGTCCTGAATGACCTCCAGAAAGTTTCCTTCTTTTTTAAGTATCCTCCGGTAGCCCTGCAGTGCAAGCATCCTTTTGGCTTCTTCTTCAGAAAATCCTGGAGGCAGTTTGACCGGAAAAGTTATAAGTATTTTTTGGGCTTGTTTATGTTCCCGGAGTGCAAATACGGACAAAAGCTTTTGCCAGACACTGTCCGGTGTATCCCTCTGTACCCTCTTTCCGCATCCCCTGCAGTAGAGGGTGGCAGCTCTGGCGAAAAGCAGCTTCAGATGATCGTTCAATTCTGTCATGGTCCCTACAGTTGACCTGGACGTCCTTACCGGGTTGGTCTGGTCTATAGCAATAGCAGGAGGGATTCCTTCGATACGCTCCACCCTGGGTCTGTCCATCCTGTCCATGAACTGTCTGGTATACGGGGAAAATGTCTCCACATATCTTCTCTGGCCCTCGGAGTAAATGGTATCAAATGCAAGAGAAGACTTTCCCGATCCACTTACCCCGGTTATTACCATCAGTTTGTTGAGAGGAAGCTTGAGAGTAAATCCCTTGAGGTTGTTCTGTCTTGCCCCTTTTACCAGTATGGAGTTGTCCTCCCCGGCCCTGTGGTTATATATTTCTGTTATCCTGGATTTTTCTTTTTTCATTTTTCTATTTTAAGTGTATCTCCGAAATTGATACCCAGGCAAGAAACATTTATTATATCCGAACAGGCAGTGAAAATATAACTGCTGAAACTGTGGCAATGATTGAAGGAGGAGAAATTGAATTATAATGAAGAAAACGCGAATGGAAGACTAAAAAAAGCCTCCAGCAAAAACAACACCATTTATTCAAAAAAAAGAAAGCCCCGCAGGGCGGGTTTGTTGTCCACCAGGGGGGTGCTGGTGGTACTGTCTTCCAATTTACTGGGGAGGTGTTTTGTTCTGGATAGGGATGAGACTTTGATCGGGAGAAAGGAAAGCTGCGATATTCAACTGAATGACCCGCTGGTCAGTAAAACTCACTGTGCTGTCACTGTAGATGACCGCGGTAAGTATTTCATTGAAGACCTTGGTTCTACAAACGCCACATTTGTCAACAAGAACAAAGTAAAAAAGAAAACCCCCCTGCTGTATGGAGACCGGATAGTGGTGGGAAAC
Source organism: Spirochaetota bacterium (assembly GCA_048622675.1). Classification (GTDB taxonomy): domain Bacteria; phylum Spirochaetota; class B62-G9; order B62-G9; family DRHN01; genus JBMCUI01. Next base: position 9,241 of record JBMCUI010000012.1, read on the forward strand.
ACCATCCTGCGATTTTTCCTGGAGGAAAGCTGCAGTAAAAAATAGGAAGGCTCCTGCGCCTATCTCAATTATATTGACAAAGTATTGTTAAAAAAAATGAAATAAATAAAAGTAAAACCAGATAAATTAAAAAGGTCTGAGGGGATATACCAACTCCCAGTTTGATTCTATAAGGAGAGTGAATTATATTTTTTTGATATAACGCAGGAGGGAAAATATTTTTCCACATTGTTAATCTACCCGGTGGGAGCAACTATCGAGTATGAAGGAGGAGATGGAGAATGGCTGAAATTAAAGTTGGTACATGCGGATACGGGTACTTCAACCCTCCCAGAGGATGGAAGAAGAAATACAAGAGCAAGCTTCAGGCCTATTCTGATTTTTTCAAGGTGGGTGAGATTAACAGGACTTTCTATCAGCTTCCTATGGTAAAGACCACAGAGCGGTGGCGCAGTGAGGTGATGGAGGACTTTGAGTTTACCCTGAAAGTATGGCAGGCCATTACCCATCCCACCTCCTCTCCTACCTGGCGAAAGAGAAAAGACGCTCTCAGCCAGGAACAGCAGGAGAGCTTTGGGCTGCTTCGTCCCAATGCTCAGGTGCTGGACGCCTGGGAGCAGACCAGACAAAGGGCACATTTACTGGAAGCAAAGGTTTGTGTTTTCCAGTGCCCGGAGAGTTTTACCTGTACCAGTGAGAACAGGGAAAATATGCGCAGGTTTTTCAACAGTATTGACCGGGGAGGCCTGGAGATTGCCTGGGAGCCGCGGGGAAACTGGAATGAAAACATGGATAAAATAAAAGAGCTGTGCGGGGAACTGGACCTGATACATGTTGTTGACCTGATGAGGAGAAAACCTGTATCAGACCATCCGATCGCCTACATCAGGCTTCATGGACTGAACCCCAGGGAATACGATTATAATTATACCTATTCTGAGGATGAGCTGAAGCAGCTGGCGGACCGGCTCAAGGAGCTGTCTCAGGACCATGACCAAATATACTGTATGTTCAACAATTTTGCCATGTACGAAAATGCCCGCCGGTTAATGGAACTTCTTTAAAGTAGAGCATGCCTCAGAGAATCGGCTGACTTTTCTATCATCTTCACCGAGTTGGAAAAATTTCTCACTGCCAGGCCGGCATAGAGTATATCAATGATAAATATCTGGGCAATCCGTGAGACCATGGACTCCTGGAAGAATGCGGAGTCCTGTGTGGAAGTAAAAAGCTTTATATCGGAGTACTGGGTAATGGGAGAATTATCGTAATTGGTTATGCATATGGTGGTTGCTCCGCTCTGCTTGGCCCTTTTCAGAGCATTAACCGTAGAAATGGTTCGACCTGAGTTGCATATCCCGATGGCCAGGTCCCCTTCCGAAAGAAGAGAAGCAGTAACAGCCTCCTGATTGGGGTCATTGTACACTAGGCACCGCTTACCGATCCGGTAGAACCTCAGTCTGGCATTTTCAGCGGTGATATAGGACCCACCTGCTCCATATATGTCAATGTTTCCGGCTTTGTCAATTGCATTTATGGCCTTTTCTATTTCATCTGTATCAATGATTTTTTTTGTATCCTGGAGAGCACGGGTGTTAATATACTGGATCTTATCAATAATTCCTTCAATGGAGTCACCTTTTTTGACATCATCATAAACAAACTCTTCCGCAGCCTCCGGTGGACCGGGAGATTCGGCCATAATAATTTTCAACTCATGAAAGTTATTGAGATTTACAGCTCTCACAAATCTGGTAATAGTTGACTCAGCAACCCCGCAGTTTTTAGCCAGGTCATTTATTCTTTGAAATTTAATATCGTGGGGATTGTTGAGTATATACTCGCCGATCCTTCTCAGGGCAGGGTTCAAAGAAGGTAAAAGGCTTCTGATTTTTAAAAGAAAGACCTCTTTCTTTTCCATTTTTTTCTCCATGGGACTGTCTCCTTTTCCATGATTAAGGATGAGTAATAGAACTCAAATTAAAAATATATTTTTTTATTTATATATTGACAAAATAAAAATCTATTCTATAATAATACTGTATTACATTTTAGTAAATTTTGGAAGAATTTTTTCCTAAATAATAATGCAATAATTTTCATGAATAAATTAAAAATTCAAAAAATATGTTCAGCTAATTTTTAAAGAAAGGATTTCTCTGTTGGAACAGGTCAGATTTTGTGTGATAGGAGCAGGCAGAGCGGGTATGGTTCATGCCGGCAACATTGTAAATACCATAAAGGGCGCCTGTCTTAATGCTATGGTTGACAGCAATAGAAAGACTCTTGAAGAAAATGCCCGGGCGCTGGGAGTTGAACTTACTTACTCCAGCATCGATGAGGCGCTTTCAGAGGGGGAGTTTGATGCAGTGGTGATTGTTACACCTACTTTTACTCACCGGGATATAGCTGTTAAATGTGCCCATGCCGGGAAACATATATTCTGTGAAAAGCCCATGGCTGTAGAAAAAGAAGATGCACAGCAGATGATAGATGCATCCCGGCGGAACGGGGTAAAGCTGCAGATCGGTTTCATGAGAAGGTTCGATCCCCCGTTTGTAAATGCCAGGAAGATAATTGACAGCGGGGAATACGGGGAAGTAATGCTTATCAAGTCTGTAGGGAGGGGACCGGGAATGCCCCCTCCCTGGTCCTATAATGTCGAAGAAAGCAACGGGCTTCTGGGGGAGGTGAACAGCCACGATTTTGACTCGACCAGGTGGCTGGCAGGGAGCGAGTACAGCAGAGTGTATGCTGAGGCTGTTAACAGAAAGGCCCGGGATTTGAAAAAGGAATATCCAGATTTGTATGACAATGCAGTATGTACAGTACGGTTCAGGAATGACGTTATAGGGACCATTGACGGGTCCTGTCCTGCTGATTACGGCTACGATGCACGCACCGAAATAGTAATGACCAGTGGTCTTATAGTAATTGGCGAGATATCTTCCGAGGCACTTCTTAGCTGCGATACCGGTGGAGTAATAAAAAAAACGGCATTCAGAAGCTGGAGGAACCGGTTCAAGCAGGCCTACGTGGACGAGATGCAGCATTTTATGAGCTGCATACTGGAAGACAGCGAACCATCTGTAACCGGATACGATGGTATGGCTGCCCTGGAAGCAGTCAGGGCGGCCAATCAGTCTATCAAGCAGGGAAAACCGGTAGAACTTTAAAAAGTATTGTAACAGAGGCGGAGATAAAATCGCATCAGGGTTATGGATACCGGCTGTTCTACTGAAATGAAAGACAGGAGATACCTGTTCGGTGAAATTGAAAAAAGCGGCACCTGATTTCATGTGAGGAAGGTCCGAATTATGAAAGCTTTCATCGGAGTGGATATAGGCACCACCGGGATCAGGGCTGGGGTGTATGCAGACCACTTCAGCCTGATTGGTTCAGGGCAGGGAAAGTCGATTATAAAAAAAGGTGCCCATGGGGAACTTATTCAGGATGCAGCCCGGATATATTCCGAAACAGCGTCTGCTGTTTCGCAGGCAGTAAAAAACTCCGGTATAGACAAAAAAGAAATTGCATGTATTTCTTTCACCGGGCAGATGGCTGGGTTAATGGGGGTAGACTACTCGTGGAAACCTGTTATACCGTATGATTCCTGGCTTGATACCCGGTGCTCTTCCCAGCTGGAAAAAATAAAAAACAAAGCTGAAAGACTGGTAATTTCCAAAACCGGGAATATTCCTGGATTCAATCACGGCCCCAAGATAGTGTGGTGGAAAGAAAATGAGCCTGAAGTATTCAGCCGCATAGCCAGGTTTGTGCAGCCCAATGGATATGCTGCCGGAAGGCTCTGCCATCTGGAAGCAGAGGATGCTTTTCTGGACTGGAGTTTTCTTCATTTCAGCGGATTTGCAGACAACAAGGGATTACAATGGGACGAGCAGCTTTTAGAAATGTTCGGCATTCCTCCAGAGAAGATGCCCCGGATTGTTTCTCCCTTTGCGGTAATCGGGGAAGTCCACCCTGAAGAAGCCCCCCTTTTCGATGTGCCTGCAGGTACTCCGGTTGCAGCAGGCTGCGGAGATACTGCCTCTTCCCTTCTGGGAACAGGAGCGGTAAAAGAGGGCATTGCAGTGGATGTGGCTGGCACAGCTTCGGTACTGGCCATGACCACAGACAGGATGCTGGTGGACTACGATGGGTTGATCTATTCAGCCAGATCGGTACTGGAGGATATATGGTATTCCATGTCCTACATTAACGGAGGGGGGATGAACCTGGAGTGGTTTAAAAGCACCTTCGCCTCCCAAACATCTTTTGATCAGCTCAATGAACAGGCGGAGAAAATAGCTCCTGGCTCAGATGGACTTATTTTTATTCCGCACCTTGAAGGAAGGGGCTACCCTCCTGACCCACACATGAGAGGAAAGTGGGAGGGGTTTACCCGAAACCATTCCCTGGGGCACTTTTATCGGTCCATCCTGGAAGGCACGGGGTATGAGTATGCCCTGTACCAGAAGCAGATGAAAAAGATATTGGAAAGCGAGCCTTCCTATGAAGTAAGGGCGATCGGGGGAGGAGCAAAAAGCAGGGTGTGGAACCAGATCAAGGCTGATATTCTGGGCTGTCGGTACTGCACCATAAACCGGGACGATGTCTCCATACTGGGGCAGGCGCTTGCAGGTGCAAAAGCTGCAGGTGGAGTTGGAGATATTGCCCAAACCCTGGAAGAAGTTATTGATATTCACCAGGTCTTCGATCCCGACCGGGACCGACACCGAAGGTATGAACAGTGCATTGAACACTATAAAAAAGTGTTGAGTTGATATTTTTAATTGTCAGCAGGTGTATGCCGTGTGTATGTCAAGTGAGCGTCAAGAAGCAACTGAAGGTGAAGTTACGCAACAGAGGGGCAGGTAAGTGTATTACTGAACTTCGTGACAGGAGGGTAGGGATGCAGGCTGGAGTATTCTCCGGAATCGGCAGGGTAGAGTGCAGTGAAGTGCAGAAGCCTGCAATCGGAGAAAACGAAGTGCTGGTCAGGGTAAAAGCTGCCGCCATATGCGGAACGGACCTTCGAATATTCAAGAACGGGCATTTTAAGATAAAGGAAGGGCAGAAAAGAATACTGGGCCACGAGTTTTCCGGTGTAATAGAGGAAGTGGGCTCCGGGGTGCATAATTACCAAAAAGGAATGAAGGTGGGAGTTGCCCCCAACATAGGGTGCGGAACCTGCAGGTACTGCAGGATGGGCTGCACCCACATGTGCCCCGACTACGAAGCGTTCGGGATCAGCCTGGACGGGGGTTTTGCGGAATATGTCAGAATCACCCAGGAAGCAGTGCAGCAGGGTAACCTGGTACCTTTTACCCGGGAGGAGATATCCTTTGAAAAGGCTGCCCTTGCGGAGCCGCTTTCCTGCTGTTACAATGCTTACCGGGCAGTGAATACCCGGCCGGGTGATATAGTGCTGATAGTCGGTGCCGGGCCCATGGGGGCCCTGCACCTTATGCTGAACAGGCTGGTGGGGGCAGCAAAGATACTTGTAGCAGACATCGCCGAATACAGACTGGGGCTTTTTGAGAGGTTTTCTCCTGATGCAGTGATTAATTCTACAAAAGAAGACCTTCTGGAAGCGGTAAAAAAGCATACCCATGGCGAAGGAGCGGATGTGATTATTACCGCCTGCCCTGCCCCTGATATACAGGAGCTGGCTGTAAAGATGGCCTCCAAGATGGGAAGAGTTCACTTTTTTGGCGGGCTCCCGGAGGGGAATGAGCATGTAAGGATCAACACCAACCTCATTCATTACAACAATCTGGTGGTAACCGGAACCACCGGCTCTTCTCTTTCCGACTATGAGCTGTGCCTGAGGCTGATCGAAGATAAAAAAATAATCCCTGAAAAAGTAATTACCAGAAGGTTCAGCATAAACCAGATCAAAGAAGCTTTTGATTATGCATTGAGCGGGGCAGGGCTGAAGACTATAATTAACGTTTAAAAAAAATTTTTTAGTAGAATATATAAATAAAAAATATTTACTTGACAGATTTTATAGATTAAGGGTAATATTTGATATGTAAAATGTGCAACCAGACAATGACCAAATTTTTTGCTTGCAAAACTGCACTGGTCCTTGAGGTGCAATGTTAAAATAATTTAAAAAAGGAGGGAGGTTATGTCAGGAAAAACAAAGTTATTTTTGTGTATGGGCATGTCAGTCATTTTCCTGCTGTGCATGGTAATGATGCAACCAGATGAGAAGGTGCTGGCTGGTGCAAAAAAGGAGAAGGAAGAAATCATAATTGGTTGGACTCCACCGGACATTACCGGGGTGTTCAAGACCGCCACCAATTATTTTGAGAAAGCAGCTGAACAGGCCAGGGAGAATGGTATCAATGTGGAAGTGCTCTCCAGGTCACCGGCTACCCATACCGCATTTGCCGACCAGGTGGCTATTATCGAAGATTACATTCAGAGGAAGGTTGATGTAATAGCCATCTCCCCCATTGAAGTAGAGGTAGTAAAGCCGGCCATAAGAAAAGCAAATGGTGCTGGTATCCCTGTAATTATTGTCAACCTTCTTGAACCTATCCAGGGAGTAGAAGTTGCTTCTTACATTGGATTTGACAATACTGATGCAGGAAGAATTTCGGCTTATGCAGTGCTTGACTATTTCGGCGGCCCGGGAGTGCTGGGAAAAGGCAAACAGGTGGATGTGGCCCATGAGACTTACCTGGACCTTGACTGGTGGAAAAGCGTATACAAGAATGTTGACCCCAATACTGCTGACATAAAGGCAAAGGTGGCCATCATCGAAGGAATTGCAGGAGGGTTTTTCTCCACAGCAAGACTGAACGGGTTCCACGAAGTGGTTGACCCATTCCCTGGAATCGATATAGTGGGAACCCTTCCCGCAGACTGGAACAGGGAAAAGGGAATATCTGCAGCTGAAGACTTCATGTCAGCCAATCCAGCCGGACAAATGGACGCCATCTGGGCTGCTTCCAATGAAATGGGCCTCGGTGCAATGCTCGCCTGCAATGAAGCAGGAAGACTGGAACTGGCTGAACACGGAGCTGTGGTGGGCGACAAGTATGTGGCCGTATTTACCAATGACGTTACACCTGAGTCCTGCAACCGGATCAGAGAGGGCAAGATGATAGCTGAAACCCATCACGGTTTTGCTGAGTGGGGCTGGTACGGTACTGAGTTTGCTGTGACTCTGGCAATGGGCGGTGAGGTGCCTTATATTTTTGATATCAGGCCCAGGACTGTGTATGAGGGAAATGTAGACCTGTTCTACCCGAACATTGCTCTCGAGCCCATTGAGTGGGACGTAATCAAAAAAGGCGGCTCGCCAAGAGTTAAGTAAATTGTAAAAGAGGGAAGGTTTACCAGAGGAGCCTTCCCTCTTGTTTTCCCTGGGAAGTTAATCAATAATAAACAGAATGAAACGCTGAAAGAGGATTATTAAAGAGAAATTGAATAAAAGATTGATAAAATTTTGCTTATAATTAATGATCTAATTATTTGACTCCTGATTTTAAAGGAGATGGTCTAATGCGTCTAAAGAACAAGGTAGCCATAGTAACTGGAGCCGGCTCCGGCATTGGAAAAGCCACTGCCGTCCTTTCTGGAAAAGAAGGAGCAAAACTGGGGGTGGTGGATATCAACTCCAAAACCGGCTCTGAAGTTGTAAATGAAATAAAAAATGATGGTGCGCAGGCCTGCTTTGTTGAGGCTGATATTTCCAGGTCTGAAGATGTACAAAAGATGGTGGAGGAAGTGGAAAAAAAATTTGGCAGAATTGATATCCTGGTGAACAATGCGGGGATATTCAGGGAAGGAAATGTTGTTGAAACAAAAGAAGAAGAGTGGCATAATGTACTTGGTATTAATTTGGCCGGTGCATTTTTATGTATGAAGCACTGCATTCCGGTAATGCTTAAAACCGGTGGAGGTTCGGTGGTAAATGTAGGCTCAGAGGCGGCACTGGTTGGTATAAAAAACCAGGTAGCATACAATGTTTCGAAAAGCGGTATTGTTGCGCTTACCAGGAGCGCAGCAGTAGATTTTGCTACCCAGAATATTAGGGTAAACTGTGTATGTCC
>JBMCUI010000013.1:0-17060 GCA_048622675.1 Spirochaetota bacterium
GGCCTGCAGAGCTGTACCTGGAAGGCTCCGACCAGCACCGGGGCTGGTTCCAGTCCTCCCTTCTTACCGCAGTGGCAGCCCGGGGAAAGGCCCCCTACCGGATCGTGCTTACCCACGGGTTTACAGTGGACGGGGAAGGAAAGAAGATGAGCAAGTCCCTGGGCAACACCATCGCCCCTGAGGAGGTAATCCAGAAATACGGTGCAGATATCATCAGATTGTGGTCCGTATCATCCGACTACTCTGTGGATGCCCGGATATCCCAGCACATTCTGGACCAGATGGTGGACACCTACAGAAAGATAAGGAATACCCTCAGGTTCATGCTGGGCAACCTCAACGGTTTCAACCCCACCACAGACATGGCACACAAAGACCAGATGGAGAATATTGACAGGTGGCTGATGCACCGACTGCAGATGGTGACAGACTCGGTGCTGGAGTGTTACCAAAAGTGGCAGTTCCACGTGATAGTACGGGAGCTGGTCAATTTCTGCAACATCGACCTGAGCTCATTTTACCTGGACATAGCAAAAGACAGGCTCTACTGCTCGGGGCCCACCAGGCAGAGGAAGTCCTCCCAGACTGCTGTTTACCACACCCTCCTGAACCTGCTTTCCCTCTTGGCCCCTGTGCTGTCTTTTACCACTGAGGAGGCATACCTAACCCTGAAAAGCGAGGTCCTTGGGCCTAACGGGGTCATCAAGGAACAGAGCATCCACCTATGGGACTTTCCTGAAGTAAACGGGGAGTTTATCGATCACCGGCTTGCAGAGGAATGGGAGACCCTTATCGGGGTGAGAAGGGATGTTTTGAAGCCCATAGAAGACCTGAGAGCACAGAAGGTTATCGGTCATTCCCTGGAATCTGAGGTGGACATCTATGCAGACAGTGAGGTGCTCCAGGTTCTGCAGGAAAACCGGGATGAGCTGGCACCGCTTTTTGTGGTATCAAGGGTGGATTTACACCGGGAAAACCATGCCCCCCGGGATGCCTATAATGGAGAGCTGGTGAAGGTGAAAGCACAGAAGGCAAAGGGCCGTAAGTGCAGCAGATGCTGGAAGTACGATGAGAGTGTCGGACAACATGACTCCCACCCGGACCTCTGCTCCAGATGCTCTGATGTGGTATCCAGGTACTACTCATAAGGGAAAAAAAGGGGGCAGGCTACTTTTTTCGTAATGTTACTTCTTGATGTTCAGCCACCCCACAGGCAGTGCACCCCTGCTTTTTAAACAAAAGCCAGAACAACCATGTCACTGCCACCACATAAATGGGGATCAGGAATCGGGGGAAGTTCTGCATTTCCAGAACCGGGACCCTTGAAAAAAACTCCGCCAGCCTGATAAGGGCTGAGATTACTACCAGGTTCACTTCTGCAAATATCTTCGCCAGGGGGAGAAAGACCGGATAAAATATCAGGTATGCCGTCTGAAGCATAAAAGACAGACCGGCCAGAGGTACTATGGGGAGATTGGCCGCCAGGTTTACATATGCAAATCTGCCGAAGTAGGCCATCATAACCGGGAACAGGTAAATCTGCGCTGCCAGGGTTACCGAAACGGGCCCTGCCAGAAAAGCCGGCAGCTTTTTCTTTATCCACCAATAAAAATGGGGAACAAGGAATAAAATCCCGAATGTGGCCAGGAATGAGAGCAGAAATCCGGGGCTGTGTATAATGAGTGGATTGGTTATCCACAGAATCACAAAGGCGATGGCCAGGGCATTTACATAGTTTCTGTCCCTGTCAAATAAAAACACCACAATTCCGCAAATACCCATGATGGAGGCCCTTCTCACCGACGGAGAGCTGCCTATAAACACCATGTAAAAGATGATCACCCCCATCAATAGTAGGTATGAAAGGCCCCTTCTTATCCGGAGGCTTCCCAGAAGCAGCAGAACAAACATGCTTAAAAACCCTACATGAAGGCCAGATACCGCCAGGATATGCATGGTTCCGCTGTTTTTAAACCATTCCTGTACCTTGCGGGGTAAATCCTGCCTGTTGCCGGTAAAAAGGGAGTTTGCAAACTCACAGTGGGGATACAACAGGAGCCTCTGGTTAACGTTACGTACATACCTCTTCAGTTTGTTGGATATACCCAGGATGGAATGGCTGGAAGGAGTATAGATAACCTGAAGGTCCCTGGAGTAGCATTCCATTATGGCTTTTATGCCGGTACTCTCTAGGTATGCGGCATATTCAGGAGCACTGTCATAGGGGAGGTGCAGGAAAATACCCCGTGCCCGTATTACACTCCCCCGTTCAGGATAACCGCGAGTGAAAGGAAGCCTTGCCAGGACCTTTTCTCCCCCCGAACTGTTCAGCTCCATGCCTTCCTGAAGGCGAATATTTTTAATCCTGGAGACAGCCTGAAAAGAGCTTTTGTGTATATCAGGCTCGGAAACAAGCTTAATATCTGCTGTTACAGCACCGGGAGGACGGTAAAAGGGCAAGCCCCTGAAAATAGTATATGCGAAGGAAGCCCAGAAAATAAGGAAAAACAGCAAACCAGTGGTCCAGAGGGAAGTATTTTTACCGGCACTGTGTGGTTTTCTTCCAATAGTCCAATATACAAAAAGGAAAACCGCTGCTCCTGTTACACAGCAGGCAGAAATGGCAGTGAATGCAGCGAGAGAGTGATGAGAAATCAGTCCGCTGGAGATTAATCCCCGAGAAGCTGCTGCTTTTATTGAAGTGAAAATCAGACTGGAGACCAGCAAAATTACTGCCAGTGCCTGGGCAAAAGTGAGGCTTCTTAAACTTTTCAGCACCTCATCCAAAAGCCCTGCCCCAGGGGCAAGTTTACGGAACAGTTTGCTGTTAAGTAACTTTTTAAAAGGTACTCCTGGATGCTCAGCCGCACCAGGCGGGGTATTCCGGCTCTTTAATCCCTGGAGCCCCTGGATAGAAGGTGAGTTTTTCTTTTTCAATTACAGCCCCATCCTTTTCCAAGGTATGGATCAACAAGGTATGGGTCAATCCGAAACGGTCACCAGCCGTTATGAAATGCAGGGCAGTGTAGTATCAGTCGGGCAGCATGTTTAGTCGGCTACACATGTTTATTCGGTTACAATTGAAACATGCTCTCAATACTATAGGAGGCCCAAGTGATAATACCCAGGTATGATCATTCAATCAACTTTTACATATTCAGGAGAATCAGCAGTGCGGGTACAGGAGTACTCAAAAGGGGTGCCTTTTCCAGCTTCCAGGTCCCTGAAATACTCCAGCAGCTTCTTCTTTAAATCATCAATCCCCTGCCCTGTCCTGGCGGAAACAAGGACACAGTTCTGGTACCTGTTCAGGAAGGAGGCTTTGATGTGCCGGCCGTTGAGAAGATCGGCCTTGTTGAATATGTAGAGCACCGGAAGGGTATGGGCTGAAATCTCCCGAAGAACACCATTTACAGCATTTATCCTTTCATTCACGTCAGGGGCGGAAATGTCCACTACATGCAGAAGAATATCCGCCTCTTTCACCTCTTCAAGGGTGGACCTGAAGGACGCGATAAGTGTATGCGGCAGTCTCTTGATAAACCCTACTGTATCGGTGGCCAGGGCCTTCAGGCCATCTCCAAGCCACACTTCACGGGTTGCAGGATCAAGAGTTGCAAAAAGCCTTCTTTCAGTAAACAGCGAAGAGTGGGAAAGGGTGTTCAGGAGCGAAGACTTGCCGGCATTGGTATATCCCACCAGGGCCACTTTATTTTTACCCGAGCGGTTTCTTCTGATTACTTTCCTGTGATTTTTCACAGAAACCAGGTCCCGTTTTATCTTGCTTATTCTCTTGGATATTCTCCTCTTGTCCATCTCCAGCTGCTTTTCACCTGGTCCTCTGGTACCGATGCCTCCTCCCAGCCTGTTCAGGTGCGGCCACATGTGTCTGAGCCTGGGAAGAGAATACTCCAGAGTGGCAAGTTCGACCTGAAGTTTCGCCTCCTTGGTTTTTGCTCTCTTCTCGAAGATGTCCAGGATAAGCTCGGTCCTGGTAATAAGCCTGCATTTGATCAGCTTCTCAAGGTTCCTTATCTGTACTGGAGAAAGCTCGAAATCAAATATTACTGTGTTTATTCCATTATTGGCTGTGATGCTTCTGAGCTCCCGGGCATTTCCGCTGCCCATATAATAGGTGGGATCAATCCTCTTTCTTTTATTGAGTATTTTTTTTACAGGACTAAACCTGGCTGTTTCTGCAAGGAGGGAAAGCTCGTCCAGTGAAGCTTCATCCTGGTGGTATTGATTTTTATTTGTATTCAGACCAACAATTACCGCCTGGTCTATATCTTTACCTCTTTTAGGCATATTCTATTCTCATAATAAGAAATATTTTGTAAAAAGCAAGAAAAAATTTTGACATTGACCATCCAAGCAATTACAATCCGTGTAATGACCTTAAAACAAAAATATACGGTATTATTTTTTCTCGGAGTGCTATCGGCAGGTCTTATATTCATTTCCATTAGCAGATACAGATTCTATAATAAATTTATCAATTTTTACTACAATGGGGAAGATGATGCAGCAGAAACTCTCTATCTGGAAGACGCATCGAATTCCCCCTCCAAGACAGGCCGTTCATCAAATCCCGTTATTCATGAAAAAATCGACCTTAATAGTGCAGGTATCCAGGAGCTGACAGTAATACCCGGTATAGGGAGAGAAACTGCCCTGAAAATACTGGAATATCGTCTTCAGAAGGGTGGAATCCAAAAAACAGAGGAACTTATCCAGGTAAAAGGGATTGGACCGAAAAAACTTGAAATGATAAAAAAGTATGTTATTATCAAATAAAGGACACGAGCAATTTCTAAGGTGCTGCTTAAATAAATCGTGGCTTTTGCTGTATTTATGGTATATTATATACTGAGGATATAGACAGCACTAATTTTTAGTTTAGCTGCAGTGAAATTTATGACTATTCGGTGAATTTTAACGGTGCAAAGTAATAAAAGAAGAAAATGTGCCGAAATTTGTCATAAATATGGAGCGAAGCTTTTACTGCTGATAAGATTAGTTCAGGGGGTCATGTATGGGCCGCAAGGAAGAAGACAAAACAAAATCACCCTTTGACAGCAATTCAGAAGATGAAACAATAGCACTGTCAAAGGACGAGCTTGATAACATCCTCTCAGAAGCAGAAATAGTCCAGGACACTTCCACCGGAACAGAACCAACCGGATCCCCTGCTGAACAAAAAGAAGAGTACCCTGAAGAAGATCAGGTCCCTAATGTGGAAACTTCCGAGGAATCCGACATCTCTGAAGAAGAAGAGTTTGATATCTCAAAGGAAATAGATGAGCTTTCTCCTGAAGATGTACAGGATATAGAGCTCGGAGAAGAAGAGGTAGAAAACTATGAGCAGGAACTCAACGAGAAGCTGGGAGAATATGCCCCTGAAGAACAAACCACCGAAGGGGCAGGGCCTGAGTATGAAGAATATGAGGAAAAAGATGAAATAGACCTGGGAGAAGAAACTACAGAGGAGGAGCTGGACAGGGAGCTTCAGGACCTAAACCTGGAAAACATGCCCCTGGAGGCTGAGGAAGAGGAGGACATGGACCTTGATTCCTACCTCAAATCTGTGAAATCGGATATTGACCTTGATTCACTGGAGCTTGAGGAAGAAACAGAAGAAAACCTGATGGAACCGGCTTCAGGAGAAGGGTCCACTGAGTCTCCTTCAGAAAAGGAGGAGACTTCCGGGGGTGAAGAGGAAGAGTTTTCCCTTGAGGGAGAACCTTCACTGGAAGAAGAAATCAAGGAAGAAGAACCAGAAGCTGAAGCCCGGCCTTCTTCTGAAGATAAAACCGAAATAGAGGCTGAACAGGCCTTCAAGGAAGCAGGTATAGAGGAACCGGAACAAGAAACACCCGGGACTGAAGCAGAACAGGCACCCTCAGGTGAAAACGAATATGCTGAACAGGAATATGACATCAGCGAACAGCCTTTTGAGGGTGAAAAAAGCCTCACCGAAGAAGAAGAAAACCTGCTGGACCAGGACCTGGAGTGGGAAAAAGAACCGGAAGAACCCTCCGGGGAAGAGGTAGTCTCTGTAACAGGTGAAGAACTGAGCAGACTGGAACAGGAGTCTGCGGTAGACCGGGAACTGCTGAACGACATCACCACGGTGTTGCAATATATGGACGGGCTTCTTGGGGACCTGCCCCAGGAAAAAATAAAGGAGTTTTCCAACTCGGAATACTTCCCCCTATACAAAAGGGTGTTCGAGAAGCTGGGCCTCAGGTGAGTCCAGTATATTACTACTGCATTCTTTTGTGGATTTTCATACATATTAATTTCAATATAATTACTCCACCTCTGACGACTCCATAAACCCACCCTCGCTCATTGTTCTTACTTCCCCTATGGCAAAACACTTCTTTTTCTCGCCTTCTTTCCTTATTTTTGATATGTTTAAGTCTGTTGAGATTGGTTATCAGTACTGCATCCACATGAAGTACATCTACCATATTCCATTTTTATAAGAAGGAGCAGTACATGAAAATCTATCTGGGCTGTATACCCTGCTTTGCCAGGCAGGCCCTGGAGGCCTCCTGCATGGCTACCCGTGACCAGGGGTTGAGAGAAAAGATCATACGTGAGGCCCTTAAAAAGGCCTCAGAGCTCCCCTTTGACAAAACACCTCCGCACATGGGAATGGAAATCCACCGGATCATACGGGGACTCCTGGGGAACATAGACCCCTACCTGGAGCTGAAAAGGACCTACAACAAAAAGGCCATGGAGCTTTATCCTTCCATGAAAGAAATAGTCGAATCTGCAGGAAGACAGAATAGAGCTCCCGGTGAAATGAAAGCCGCCGCCAGTGATTCCCCGACCGGGCTGAGGGGTACAAGCACTGATACCCCCAGGGGTGATCGGGACAGGATGGAGGCAGCCACCCGCCTGGCCATTGCCGGCAATATTATCGATTTCGGGTTCAATGTCACCAATAATGTGATCGAGCTGAACCAGACCATCAAGGAGACCCTCAACCGGCCCTTTGCCATCAACCATTTTCCTCAATTCAAAAAGGCCCTTCAAACTGCAGAGCACATTCTGTACATTGCAGACAACGCAGGTGAAATTGCCTTTGACAGGGTCCTGATCGAAGAAATTGAGGACTTTGCACACAGGGTAGTGCTGGCAGTCAAAGGAGAGCCTATTATCAACGATGCAACCATAGAGGACGCCCGGGAAGTGGGACTTGCGGATATGGTAAAGGTAATAGATACCGGCAGCGATGCTCCCGGAGTTATCCTTGAGGTGTGCAGCCGTGAGTTCAAGGACCATCTCAGCAGAGCGGACCTGGTAATATCCAAGGGCCAGGGCAACTATGAAACCCTGTCAGAGATGGACCACAATACTTTTTTCCTCCTTAAAGCAAAATGCGAGGCCATTGCCGGTGACCTGAGAGTAGAAAAAGGGGACATTGTGGTAAAAAGGGCTGAACCAAAGGAAAAATAAAGGAGGCTGTGTGGACCATATCCCAGATGCACTTGAGCATTATGCCCGGGGGGCGGGTGAACACATTGAGAGCATCCTGGACAATGCCTGGGAAGAAAAAAGGACCCGGCTTTACGAACATGAAGTGTATTCCATTCTCAAAGAGCTGGGCATCAACACGCCTACCTGGTTTGTAGCAAAAGATACCAGAGACATTACCCCGAACACCCTGGGAATATTCGGAAGCGATAAAATTGTACTGAAAGTGCTTTCAGCCGGGCTCACCCACAAACAGAAGCTGGGCGGGGTTAAAGTGGTGTACAAGGACCTGGATTTTGTAAAATACAGCTTCGAGAGGATGAAATCATCCATTCGGTCAAAAGGGTATTCTGCAGTGGGTATACTTCTGGTGGAGTACATTGAATACTCCAAGGACCTGGGAAATGAGATATTGCTTGGATTCCGCGAAAGCGAGGAGTTCGGCCCGGTAATATCCTTCAGCAAGGGAGGAGGTGATGCCGAGCATTTTGCAGCTAACTTTTCTCCCCCCAACCTGATCCTGGCTCCAATTGACAGAAAGTGGGCCTACGCACTGCTGGAATCCACCAGGGTCCAGAAAAAGTATACCGCCATGGGGAAAACCGACTACATAGCAAAAATAGTGGAGAGCGGAGTCAAGTTCAGCGCTCTTGCCACTCATTTTTCCAATTTCTTCCGCTCAGAATCAACGTATGTTATCAAGGAGTTTGAGGTAAATCCCTTTGTTTTCCAGCCCAATGACACCTTCAGGGCCATAGACGGTTTTGCCAGATTCGAGAAAAAAGGCTCCCCTCCCCGAAACCTGGAGGCAATGCCAAAGGAGACCCTGTCGCCTTTCTTCGAGCCCAGGGGAGTAGCCATTGTGGGTATAAGCACTTCCGACAACACCAAGGCCGGAAACATTATTGCCGGAAATCTCCTGCACCTTAACCGGAAGGATTTTTATCTGGTAAATATCAAAGGAGGCAGGGCAGTTATAATGGACACCACCTTTGAGCTGTACCGGTCTGTCCTGGAAATCAACACTCATATTGACCTGGCTATTATAACCGTGCCGGCAGAGGCAACCATTCCGGTTATCGAAGACTGTGCGAAAAAGGGCATAAAGGCCATCATCCTCATCCCCTGCGGATTCAGCGAGATAAAGAAAAACACCGAACTGGAAACCAGAATCATGGAAATTTGCAGGGCAAATGGCATACGCCTTATGGGCCCCAACTGCCTGGGGATTGTATATGCTGGGGATGAAACCAATCCCGGGATTAACACCTTTTTTATTCCTGAAGAAAAATTTCTGGTAAACCTGGAAAAAGAAAAATATCGCTTCCCGCATAGTGGGCCTTGTCCACCGCTACAAGAAGCCTGCCGTTGTATCGGTCAATGTGGTCTCCGGAGCTGATGCGGTGTACAATAAACTGGGACAGACCCTTGATTCAGGAGGAGTCCCAACATTTCTTACTGCAGAACGGGCTATGAGCTGCCTTAATGAGTTCATCCGCCACAGAATGATCAAGGAAACAGGGGCATTCAGCGAGTGGCTTCGCTGAACTCCGCTGGTCCTGACTATCTGTTTTATTAAGGAGTTATATACCTTCACTTTCATCTTCTTGTTTCGCCTCCCTTCTATATTAAAAATTAGACCCAACCACACCCGGGGGTATCAGCTAAACACTACCTGCAAGCCATCACTCAGGACCCTTTATACATGACCATCTCCATCTTACGGACTATTTATCAGGAGCAGTTGAATATACACACCCTTTTCAATGGCTTATCTATGCACATTAATTCATATAACATTCTTTATCTGACTGCAGGGTCCTTCTTTTGTGATGTATTTTTCGTTTAATAGATTTTTTTACCAAATATCTGAAACAAATCCCCGGAATTTTTGTTTAATACGGTAAAACTCTCGGGGAGTTTAAACCAAAAATAGAGGAGAAAAAAATGAGAAACTTCAATCTTGCAGTACTGGAAGGAAGGCTGGTGAGTGACCCTGAACTCAGTTATACCCAGAGCGGAACGGCCCGGTGTGTATTTTCCATAGCCAACAACCAGGCCTACTACCGGGACAACCAGCTCCAGGAGGAAGTATACTTCTTTGATGTTACCACCTGGGCGGGTCTGGCCGAGACCTGCAGCGAATACCTCAAAAAGGGCAAGCGGGTGCTGGTCAACGGGAGGCTCAAGCAGAGCAAATGGCAGGACCAGCAGGGTATCAACCGCTCCAGAATAGGGGTAATAGGAAACCAGGTCCACTTTCTGGACCTGAAAAAAGATGTTTTGCAGGATGATATGGAGGAATCACGGGAAACCGTTCAGGAGGAAACCCCTTTCTAAGGGTGAGTATCAGCAGGTGGTAATTGGAATGAGCGGGGAGTGGCAAACCAGGTGTATGGCCACCAAACTCCAGCGGCTGGACAGATACAATCTTCTCCGGGGAGATAAAATACAGTTTTTTCTCCCCGGAATATTACTCAGGGATATATTTTACTGCCACTTTTTCAGCCCTGCATCCGCATTTGAGGGACATCTTTTGGTAATTTTGAAGTTCCAATAAAGCAGTGCTGGAAAACTATCGATAATTATTCTGAACGCTTCGTTTAGAATCATTAAAACAGGCTTTTGTACAGCTCGGTCTTCAGAATACGAAACCAGGAAACATTAAATTACCTGTCAGCTTGCAACGGTAAACACACATGAGAGTAAAATATTTTACAGTCTGTTCTATACTGACCGGATTGTTGTTAATTATTGCAGCCCCAGGTGTGCTTTTTGCAATTGATCCGTACGATGTAAGGGAGGCAGGCCCTCCCAGGGTAACCGATGAAGGGGTGCTGTTTTCATTTGAACCCAAAAAAGAACCAGTAGATATCCGGGTAGGGGGTGAATTCAACAACTGGGAAAAAATCCATCCCATGAAGAAAAACAGGCACGGAATATATGTGTACCTGTACAACCGGACCGGGAAAAAGGGCATAGTATTGGAGCCGGGACAGTACCGGTACAGGTACCTGGTAAATGGGATGTGGGTAAAAGACCCTCTCAATCCCCGCACTGTGGAAGACCAGTACGGTACAAAACTGTCAATTTTTGATGTTAAAAAACCCATAATCATGGTCAACCAGAACCCTGTTCATTTTAAAAATAACTTCTACGTCTTCTACTATAAAAATGACAAAGCAGAAGAAGTATACCTGGTGGGTGATTTCAACAACTGGGACCCCTACTCCCTTCCCATGCAGAAAAACAAGGCCGGACTGTGGGAGGTGGTGGTAGACCTGGTACCCGGCTCCCACTACTACCGGTTCTACGTGGACGGCGTATACAGAAAAGACCCCCTGGGCAGAAAACTGGTCTACGACCGCTTTGACAATGTATACTCTGCCGTAAAAATCCCCCTGATGTAGGAAAAGGTACCCCTGAAGGCGCTTTCCTACATCAGCTCAAAACTGAAAAAGGAAGAGTTTCGACAGGCCCTTCTGAGGTCACACGACCAGGTGCTGGTACTTATCAGAGAAATTCCGGGAGCTATCGTTCTGGGCTCCGTGAGAGGAGCTGCCTGATTACCACAGCCTCGTTTCATTACCCACCTGAACCAGGGCCAGCCCCGCCGTATATCTTACAATAGAGCTTGCTGAGGTATCAGCACACATCATAATTACCACTAATAAGAGCTTTTCACCCTTATTCATTACTCCTTTTGATTTTTCAATAGAAAACCAATATAATCCAAAATGAGTATAATTTGATGAGATTGGTGTGATAGTTACCCGGCTGCAGCTTTATCCTTTTGGTACAGGCTTAAACACGTAGGAGTCGGGAACGATGTATATTTTCCTCTGGCTTATCAGCCTGTCCTCCCCATCTGAAACTGCAACAGTATAGGTACCGAGTTCGTCAAACAGAACTTTGGCTACAAATGATGTCCAGCTGGGTTTGAGCGGGAGTGTTTTACTGGCGAACTGCTCATACCCCCGGCGAGTAATTTTATAAATATCTATTTTGGCCTGCTCCATACCAAGGGACTGGGATGAAGTGATAAACAGGGTTACCTTACCCCTGATAAACGTATCAGATTTATTAACCGGCCCAAGGTCCTCGTAGTCTACCCTTTCGCAGAAATAAAGCTTTGGCCTGCTGGCTATATTCTGGTATAGGCTGGTTCCAAAAAAGTAGCCCAGTCCCAGAAAAACCAGTACTGCTGCAGAAACCAGAACCCATTTTACTACAGCAGCCTGCGGGAAGGCTCCTGCAGGTCGGGATGGAGGCCGGGTTATTCCAGGGGCAGCCTCCGTGGTTGTCTCAGGTCCAGGGCCGGATGGTTTTGACTTTTCGGCTTCCTGCTGTTTTCTTTCCTGCTGCCTTATTTCCTCCACCTTTTGTCTGTACTGTTTTTCGTATTCTTCCTGGTAGTCTTTTTCAGCTTCCTCCGAAGCCCACTCATCGGGAGCCCAGCCTTCCGAAGTACGCTCTCCATACCCCCCTTCTTCTGCAGCCTGTTTATACCGGGCCCTTTCATCCTGAGACCCGGCACCGGCTCTCTGGTATCCAGCCTTTTGCTCTTCCGGGGTTCTGTAGTGTTCCCGAATCTCCGGTCCGGGTGGTCCACCGTAGCCTTCCTGAAATCCGGGACCCTGCTCATGAGCCAAAGCTCTCTTTTTTAAAAAGCTGGTCCCTACCAGAGCAGTAAACAAGGAGACTCCTGCAAGGAAAACAACCACAGAAAAAATGGTAAGAAGCATTGGAGAAACTCACTTAATATTATTACTGGTACTAAATTGATTTTCGGTGTATTTCAGATTAAACTGAACCGATTAGTTGTCAGAACCCCGTGCGCGCCCCTTATATTAAAGCCAAACCATCCGAATATTAATATAGCATACATTAACCATAATTTATAGCAGCATTTGATACCGGTAAATCTAAAAATTAATACTACCCAAAAATATGGAGGAAGAACAGTGCCAGCGGTAATAAAAAACACATATACCCCGGCCCTGGAAGGTGGAAGCCCGGTAAGAGATTCTTTTCTTCCCTTTTCACCTCCTGACATCACCGGTAAAGAAATAAACGCAGTAACCAGGGTGCTCCGGTCAGGATGGATTACCAGGGGCCCCGAATGCCGCAGTTTTGAAACAATGCTTGCCCAATACACCGGTTCAGCACATGCCGTAGTACTAAACTCTGCTACAGCCGGGCTTTTTCTCACCCTCAAAAGCCTTGGTATTAAACAGGGTGACCAGGTAATAACTACTCCCTATACCTTTGCTGCAACTGCCAATGTTATCCTCCACACCGGAGCACAGCCTGTATTTGCAGACATACAGCCCCCTGCATTTTCCATTGACCCTGAACAAATAGAAGAAAAGATAACAAAAAAAACCAGGGCCGTACTGCCGGTGCATTTCGGCGGACATCCTGCACCCATTGACCGTATAAACGAAATTGCAGCATCCTACGGTTTGCATGTAGTGGAGGATGCAGCCCATGCCCTGGGCGCAGAATACCGGGGCAAAAAAATCGGAAACGGGGAAAACCCCTCGGTACTTTCCTTCCATGCGGTGAAAAACCTGACCACTGCAGAAGGGGGAGCAGTAATGTGCAATAACCCGGAGGTTGTGCGGTATGTGGAGCTCCATTCTTTGCACGGGCAGACAAAGGATGCATATATGAAGGCACAGGCAGGGGGATGGAAGTACGACATAGCTGCTCCTGGCTACAAGTTCAATATGACTGACATTCAGGCAGCCCTGGGAATTGAGCAGCTCCACCGGCTCGAGCAGAACCAGAATAAAAGAAAACACATTGCAGGCTCTTATACCGAATGCCTGAAAAAGTATGACTTCGTCAGGACTCCGGCTGTCAGCTCTGATGTGGTAAGCTCCTGGCACCTGTATCCTGTGGTTATTGATTTCTCCAGGCTGAAAATCACCAGAGACGGGTTTATCGCCGCCCTCGCAAAAGAAAATATTTCCTCGAATGTCCATTACATACCGGTGCATATGATGAGCTACTACCGGGATGCATTTGGATATACCCCCGAAGACTTTCCGGTCTCCTATACCACCTATACAAACGAGCTGAGTCTCCCTCTATATCCTCAGATGAACAGCAAAGATACAGGGGATGTCCTGAAGGCGCTGGCGAAGCTGTTTAATTATTATAAGAAATAAGGTATTCTCCCTTTTCTTATTTGAATAATGAAATCACGGTAGTTATATTACATTAATTCAGCCAGGCTATTCATTTCAAATTAAGGTCATTTACCGTCAATATTCCACATAGAGGAAACCATGCACCCGGTAATTTTCAGTGTGGGTCCGTTTGAAATCCGTTTTTACGGACTGATGTATGTTATAGCTATAGTACTGGGAATCGTTCTCCTCCGAAGAGAAATACCCAGAAAAAAAATAAACCTGACCAGAGATGATGTATGGAGCTATGCTTTCTGGTGCGTGGTGGGGGGACTGCTGGGAGCACGAATTTATTACGTACTGTTTCTGTGGAGCGAGTATTATGCTCGCAACCCCCTGGAGATATTTGCAATATGGCACGGGGGACTGGCAATCCATGGAGGCATACTGGGCGGAGTAGCTGCCGCTTATCTTTATTCAAGGTCCAGGGGAGTAAAATTCTGGGGCCTGACAGATGCCACTGCACCGCTTCTGGCTCTGGGACAGGTCTTTGGCAGGTTTGGAAATTTTATGAACGGCGATGCTCACGGTGTTCCTACAGACCTCCCCTGGGGGGTAGTCTTTCCCAGGGGTACTCCTGCCGGGAACGAATACCCTGGAATACCCCTGCACCCGGTACAGCTTTACGAGCTGGGCCTTAACCTTGTATCCTTTGTTATTCTGTGGAAGCTGAGGAAACGAAACCATAAAAGCGGTTTTATACTGGCTATGTACCTTGTAAACTACGGAGTTATACGGTTTTTTGTAACGTTCCTGCGTGCAGACAGCCTGATGCTCGACGGCATCAAAGCCGCCCACGCTATAAGTGTTGTATTTGTAGCAGGAACTATGTTTTTTATACTGAGGTACAGACTGTGGACAAAGGACTCAAATAAACATTAATACCTTGCAGGAAACTACCATGCATAAAATTTCAGCTGATTTGCATACCCATACCATAGCCAGCGGGCATGCTGCAGACACGATAAGGACAATGTGCGAGCATGCCTGCAGACAGGGCCTGGAAGGCATCGCTATAACCGACCATGGCCCTGGAATCGAGGCAGGGGCCCGGGAGATATATTTCCTTGCCCTGAAAAGGCTGATAAGAAATATCGATCTTCCCATAAGAATAATCAGAGGAGTGGAAGACGATATTAAAAATAAAAATGGTGAGCTGCACCTTTCCCACCGGGCCCTTTCGGATATGGAAATTGTGCTGGTAGGCTGCCATCCATTCACCTGGATGGCCGGGCAGACCACCACTGTGCAGACAGAAGCGGTGGTCAACTGTATAATAAACGGCTATGCCAGGGTGTACACCCATCCGGTAAACCATTACTATAAAGTGGACCTTGGTCCGGTAATGGACGCCTGCCTTTCGCACAATGCTGCTCTGGAGTTCAATACCAGCAAACTGCACCCTCATAAAACAATGACGGGCTTCCTCAATGAATGCGCCAAAAATTCTGTGCCCATTGTGGTCAACAGTGATGCTCATGTAGCTGAGGAGGTGGGCAGATTTGATAAGGCGGTACAGATGCTCGAAGAAGTTGAGTTTCCGGAGCATCTGGTGGTAAACAGGTCGAAGCAGGCCATAGCTTCTTTTTTCGGTTTCGAATGGTACAAAAAACCGGTTTCTCAGCCCAGGAGTGAAAAATGAGTACAGTAGTATTCGGCCGGAGGGTCTTTGAACCTCAGCTGATAATTTTTGATAAAGACGGCACCCTCACTGATTTCAGAAAAACATGGTTCCCCCTGTTCAACAAGAGGATTGAAATAGTTCTGAACAATTTGGAAGAAGACATGCCCTGGAAGAACAGCCCGAAAAAGCCCCTGCCATGGGACAGGATACTATCTGCCATCTACAGGGCTTACGGAATAGACAACCATTACATTGATCCCCACGGTCCCTTCCCCTACTCCACTCCCTGGGAAGACGAGATAATAATGGCCACGGTGCTGTACCGGTTCGGGGTGGGATGGCAGAAAGCAAAAGACACTGTCCATCATGCTATCGACATAGCAGAAAAAAATATCGACCGGGTAAAGCTGACTGCACTCTATCCTGATGTAAAAATGGTGCTCGAAGACCTTCACCGGCGAGAAATCATGCTTTCGGTGGCATCTGCAGACCTTTCAGAGATAGTGGTCCAGACCCTGAAGCAGGCCGGGGTCTACGACCTGTTTGACTACGTGATTGGTGCGGACATGGTAAAACATGACAAACCTCATCCTGAAATGATAGACAAAACAATAAGCACCTTAGACGCCGACAGGAAGAAAACAGTAATGGTAGGTGACTCTATTACTGACATGGAAATGGGTAAAAGGGCCGGTGTGGGCCTGGTGGTAGGGGTACTGGAATCGGAGGTGGCTGCCAGGGCTGACCTGGAAAAGGACGCTGATGTGGTCATCGATTCGGTAAGAGATATAAGGGTAATATAGTCACGCGGTGAGGTTAAACGGCTAGCGTGTAATATAGTCTTGCAGCTGGTTCAGTACGTGTGCTGCAGGTTTGTGCATATTCACAGAGCACCGGGGGATAGATGCGTATACCTGATAAATTATCCCGGAAGTATAACCGGTGAGCTTACCCGGTAACATCACAGCTTCTTTTCCCACTCCCAGGCGGTTTTAATGCTATACTCCAGGTCATCGCTGTGGGGCCGCCATCCCAGTGTATTTTTTATTTTGGTTGAATCCGCCACCAGGGCAGCAGGGTCACCCTTTCTCCTGGAGGCTTCTTCAACCGGGAAGTCCTTTCCTGTTACTTTTTTTACTGCTTCTATCACCTCCTTCACCGAATATCCATGCCCGTACCCGCAGTTAAAAATGCCGCTTTTATTGGTGTCTCCGGCTCGGCCGAGATGCTCCAGGGCCAATATATGTGCTTCTGCCAGGTCGTCCACATGAATGTAGTCTCTGATGCAGGTCCCATCCGGAGTAGGATAATCGGTCCCGTAGATCTGCAGACTTCCAAACTCTCCTCTGGCAGTTTTCAGGGCCCTGGTAATAAGATGGGTAGCTTCGGGATACCTCTGGCCTATCCTGCCCGAGGGGTCAGCCCCAGCCACATTGAAATAGCGGAGGGATATGTAATGAAACCTCTCTTCAGCCCTGGCAAGGTCTGACAGCATATACTCGGCAACCAGTTTGGAAGTACCGTATGGGTTGATAGGCCTGAGGGGTGCGGTCTCTTTTACCGGTATTTCTTCCGGAATGCCGTAAACAGATGCTGTGGATGAAAATATAAACAGGAAGACCTGATTTTTTACCAGCAGCTCCAGCAGCCGGAGGGTGTTCATGCTGTTGTTGCGGTAATAAGCAAGCGGCTTTCTTACCGACTCCTCCACCTGGATGGAGGCGGCAAAGTGCATCACTGCCTGGGGC
>JBMCUI010000014.1:0-17002 GCA_048622675.1 Spirochaetota bacterium
CTCCTGAGGTGGTGGTCCCCAGCGTGACCGATAACAGCCTCATGGAAGGCCTGATCATACTGCAGAAGAAAAACCTGAGGGCGATAATTGATCCCAGGTATTTCAGCAATAAGGAAAAGAACAGTATAGTTGACCAGGAACCGGCTCCCGGAAGTGTAGTCAAAGAAGGCCAGGATATAAAACTGGTGGTGAGCAAGGGTCCCATCATCTCCATTATGGAAAATTATCAGGGTAAAACAATTACCCATGTACAGAACAGGCTCCAGGAAATTTTTACTTTTCAGGGAAAGAAAATAAATATTGGGAATATTACCTACGTTTCTTCAGATGAACCCGAGGGGATTATTGTAGGCCAATTTCCTCCTCCCGGTACCGCCATTGCTGATGTGGATAAGATAGACTTGATGGTCAGCAGGGGTGAGGAAATACAGGCATTCAAAATTAAAAATTATATTGGAATGGAAGTTAACCAGGTGATGCAGACTCTGGCTTTACGGGGAGTGCTGGTAAATGTGGTAACTGAAGAAGTAATGGACCCTTCCAAAAACGGGATTATACTGGACCAGGAACCTCCTCCAGATACAGTGGTAAAGAGAAACGATACTGTTACTCTTGATGTGGGATACCTCCCCTCAGAAAAGGGCAAGGACAAACTTTACGCCAGAGTATTGAATTTTGATGTACCCTCAGATGCGGAAAAGGCCAATATAAGAATTGTGGTAAATGATAAAATTGGTGAAAGAGAAATATATAATGCAGAGAACAAAGGGGGAGAGAGCATATCAGTGCCTTTCAAGAGTTATTCAGATACCACAGTTTACATTTACCTGAACCAGGGCCTGAACGAAGTCAGGAAGTTTGAATAACTTTGTATATACTTTGCTAACCATCCCTTTGGTCCAGCCTCTTTATTGAGCATCCTATCTGTTTTCGCAAGAAGTTTAAAAATACCATGAGGTAGGTGCATCTCCTGAGAGGGTCAGGATAGATAACCAGCGCTTCCCTGATAATATTTTCCAGAGAAGGATATCTGGCTATGCAGTCTGCAATAATATGGTAGTTTTGAGTGGCGGCGGCAGACTCCAATTCATTTAAAGCATTTTCCACTTCCAGCTCCAGCGAGCCCAGGAACTGCAGGCAGCTCCGGGGACCTAATACCGGAGTGGGGTTAAGCAGAAAAGTGGGTTTAGGAGCTTTAAAATACCCTCTGTGTATCAGCTCTTCCAGGCGGCAATGCCCTAGATTGGGAATTCGGGCACCGTTTATAGTAGCGTTTATTACGTTATCCTGATAGGGTTTCCTCTGGCTGATCCAGGCAAGGTAGTTGTTAAATACAAAATCCGACAGTACCTTTTGCCCCCCTGTTCCGGGCAGGTACTGGAGCTCCCTTTTTCTAATGCTGCTGACCATCATGCTTTCCAGGGAGTTGAGTCTGGTGGCGGCCCTGAAAAATCTATTATAAGCGGGGGAGGAGTTGAGGTGAGTAGAATAGTTTGTATAAGAAAGGTCCAGACCAGCTACAACTACAGGTGCTGCTCCGGCGTAGAGAGCAAACTCCAGGGCAGTAGTAATAACAGACCCTCCACACAGAAGAGAATCAAAAGCAAAATATTCCCTGAATAATTTCTCCAGCAGGGGATAAGGCCCCCGTTTGTCTCCACCTGCACTCTGAAGCTCTGTCCGGCTGAAAAAAACTCTGCCTTTCCAGTTTTTAAGTATTTCAGGGTATGCCGTAATATCTGCTATCAGGGTGGTGTCCGGTGGCGGGGAATCAGCGGTGAAAACGAGGTGGAAATCATCCAGGTTATGAAACTGAGAGTCCAGAGACACTACGAAATCCGGTGTAATTTCGCTTTTAAGCAGGGGCTCCAGAGCGGTATCTGCAGCTATAATGTAGGTGTTCGATGCTATAGTCTTTATTGTGCGAAGCTGCCGGTGGAGTGAGTGTCCTGCTCCCAGCACCAGGGCTGGAGCGCCGCTAAGGCTGCCCTTAAGGACATTGATGGGATGTTTATTAACCAGATGGGGAATATTTTTGACAATATTTTTCATCCATAATTTTTCAAACGCGTGGCGGGTAAGAACTCCAGAAAGTTTCTGGGAAGCTATGATCTTGAAGGTTTCTTCCAGGTAATTATAGTAGCTCCTGAACTGGTTGTATGCCCCTCTGAGCTTGATTATTCTGAATCCCCGCAGGTTTTCAGGCTCCAGGCCGTCAAAGTACTGGGTAATCCGTTCCGGGGGCTGGTCAATAAACAGGTCAACTCCTTCTAAGAAAGAGATGTCAGTGTTTTGTACCATCAGGGAAAATGCTTCCATACTTTTTTCAATGGCTACCAGTGTAATCCTGTCAATATTTTTTGAGTACAGCTTTCTGAATTTACGTATATGATAGCCCATTCCAATTCCCATGAAAATGAACAGATAACCGGGTTTGACATTCAACTGGTTTACCATATTTTCCGCTTCCCGGTCAGGGTTGGACACGGAGTGAAACGCTCGTCTATTCAGGTAAATGTTTGGTGTGCATTCTCCCTTTACTATGGCAGAGCGTGGTGTTTGTATAAGCCTGGGTATAATGGAAGGATAGTATCTGGATAAAAAGGCTATATTTTTTTGAAGGACATCTTTCATTACCATTTTTCCCAGGGAGGGATGTCTGCTGCCTGGGATGTTCAGCCTTCTGGTACCGGCGCCCGATTAGATATGCAGCTGCAGTATCAGCCCTGCTTTTTATAAAACTGGTTAAAGTTATTTACAATTTTGGAGTTTTTCCTGGCATGAGTATACCAGTCATTGAACAGATAATTTTGTTTGAGGCTGCTGTATACGTTGGTCAGGTACTGTTTGGAGTCTTCAAATTTCTGGCGTTCAAACTCTTTTTCGTCAATTACCTTGAAAATGATTTCTCCCTCGGAGGTTTTTACAGGGCCGCCTATATTTCCTGCTTGAGTGGAGAACACTGATTTAATGATTTTATCATTGCCCATAAGTTCAAACAGGGGAATGTTTCCTGCTTCATTGAGTATATACCTACCGCTGGCTGTAATATAATCTGTAGTGATGACTCTCAGGTCCTGTTTCGATGCAATTTCTTTAAAATTTTCGGGATTCCTGCTGGCCCTGGTTAAAAATTCTTTGCCCTGCATGGCCACTTTTTTCTCCATCTCTTCCCTATATGCTTCAACATACTTCTGTCTGGCACGATTTACTGCATTTTTGTATGGCTGGACTCCTACCGGTTCCAGTGCCTTTATTATGTGGTAGCCGAACACTGTTTTTACCACAGAGCTTATTTCTCCCTGTTTCAGGCTGAACGCAGCCTCGGAAAACTCAGGTGTCATGTCTTCACGGTGGACCCATCCCAGGTCTCCTCCCTTTTCACTGCTGGGGTCAGCGGATTCCTGTTTGGCAATTTCGTCGAACTTTTCAGGGTCCTTTTTTACCTTCTCCAGTATTTGCTGGGCTTTCTGCTGGTCTTTGACCAGGATATGTGCTACATGGGCCCTCTGGAAAAGTTTGGGATTTTCATTGTAGAATTCCTTTAACTTCTCAGGAGGAATATTGTCATATCGTAAAAATACATAGGCGATTTTTTTCCCGTACGTGGTAAACTGATGGAAAGATTTTAACTCCGGTTCTGATACTCTGGTGGTATTGACATATTCATCAAGAAAAAGGTTTACGGTAAGCTGCTGTTTTTCCCTTTTAAAAATCTCCTGCCTGTCCGTTTCGGGAGTCTCCAGGTAGCGTTCTTCGCTGAAGCTTTTTTCTGCAGTAGCGTAGTAGCCCTTTTTTACTATTGAGGACAAAACAGTCTGTCTGCTGACGGTTATTCCCTGTTTTTCTGCATACTGTAGAATAAGGGTCCTTTGGATCGCTGCGTCCAGGGCCTTTTGTAAAAGGTCCAGATTTTCCTCTTCTGTAAGCGCCTCACCCTCGTTTTTCTGCCTTTGCTGTTCGTGGAACTGCCTGTAAAGATTTGCAAACAGGGAGTCGGGGCCGACTGTAATGGGCTCGCCGTTGACCACGGCAATGGCTGTGGGCTGGCCCCTTTTGGCCGAATAGTTGTAAGCGAAACTTCCAATGAATGCTACTGCTACAAAACTTATTATTATAGTGACAAGGTATTTTTTAAGTGATGGTTTTTTTTTCTTGTGCTGGGCCATCGCTGTCCTCTTGGGGGTTTTCTTACATTTTCGGCTAACGTAATATAAAATTGTTCCTTAGTAAAGAGTTAAATAGACCAATAAGGGTTGCTTTTTTCAGGTTTTCATAGTATCTATTTTTGTTCATATCGGCTACAAAGAAGAAGGGAGCTTTCTATGAGAGGTATTGCTATAGTTGGAGCACAGTGGGGAGATGAAGGGAAGGGCAAAATTGTTCATCTTCTTTCCAGCAGAGCAGATGTTATTTGCAGGTACCAGGGCGGCAACAATGCCGGCCATACAGTGGTTACCGGAGGCAAAAAGTACGTTTTCCATCTGATTCCATCAGGAATACTGAAAGAAGATAAGATCTGTATTATAGGAAACGGGGTGGTGGTCAACCCATATGCGTTCAGAGAGGAGATTGAAACCCTGAAAAAAGCAGGAGTAGGGTTTAAATCCAGGCTTTTTGTTTCGGACAGGACCAACCTTATAATGCCCTATCATATCGAGCTTGACCATGCTTATGAGGAATCCCTGGGTATAGGAACAACCAAAAGGGGCATAGGCCCTGCTTATTCATTCAAGTACGGGAGGATGGGGATAAGGCCCTGCGATTTAAAGGAAAAAGCCTATATGGAGAGGATGCTGGAGGTAGTCCTGGAGGAGGTGAACTCCACTCTGAAAGGGAGATTCGGCAGAAAGCCTGTGGAAAAAAAGCAGGTGATGAAGCAGATCAATGAGTATATTGATATCCTGGACCCCTATGTTGCAAATACCTCCATGCTTCTGAACGAATATCTCAGGCAGAACAAGAAAATCATCTACGAAGGGGCACAGGGAGCTTTGCTGGATATTGATTTTGGCACCTATCCTTTTGTTACTTGTTCCAGTCCAGTAGCAGGGGGAGTGCTCACCGGGTTGGGAGCCGGGCCGGGTTCGGTTGACCTTGTTCTGGGTATTTCCAAGGCCTACACTACCAGGGTGGGCGGGGGACCTTTCCCCACCGAACTTGAAGACCGGACCGGGCAGAAAATGCGGGAGAAGGGAGGAGAGTTTGGTGCTTCTACTGGGAGGCCCCGCCGATGCGGATGGTTCGACGCAGTTGCAGCCAGGCACTCCATAACTGTATCCGGCATTCAGAAGCTGGCCATTACCAAACTGGATGTTCTGGAGGGACTGGAAAAAATCAAGGTCGCCACTTCTTATAAAGTAGATGGGCAAAATACCCTGGATTTTCCTTCCAACACTGATGTTCTGAAAAGGTCTGTTCCGGTTTACCGGGATTTTGAAGGGTGGGAAAAAATTCCTTCGGTATCCGACTATAATCAACTGCCGAAAACTGCCAGGTCTTACCTGGAGGCACTGGAAGAAATGCTGGGGGTAAACATAGTAGTGGTTTCCACCGGCCCTGATGAAAAAGATACCATTATCAAGGAGGGGTTTGATTTTTGAGGCTTCAGATCACCCTGATTATTTCCTTTGCCCCGTACATCTCCTCAATGTACTTTCGGGCGGGCCTGTTCCAGTAGTATACCGAACGCACAGCATTCTGCCTGGCCCGGTAACACATAATGGGGTCTGCCTTTTGGAAAAACGAATAGCACCGTGCCATGGCATCGTAAAATGAAGCAGGGGTATAGTCTGTAAACTCAGTTACAATAAAATATAACTTGCCTTTTGATGCTGGAGTATACAGAGGAAGTTGTTTTATGTTTACACGCAGATGCCTTTGAAGAAAACATTTGTACCAAAAGGTATGGTGTGTTATTATAATCTGTTCGGATGTTTTTCTAAACCTCTTGGGTGGAGGATAAACCATGAACCAGAGTTATGTCATAGGAATGGATTTCGGTACCGATTCGGTGCGGACCATTGTGGTGGATACAGCTGATGGAAAAGAGCTTGCCTCCAGCGTGGTATATTTCAGCAGGTGGGCTGAGGGCAAATACTGCGATCCTGCCAAAAACCAGTTCAGGCAGCATCCTGCAGACCATATGGAAAGTCTTCAGGAATCTGTAAACAATGTCCTTGACCAGGTGGGAAAAAACGCTCGCAATAAGGTGATTGGAATCGGTGTTGACACCACCGGTTCCACTCCGGCCCCGGTAGACCGCGAAGGAAAGGTGCTGGCACTGCGGGAGGAGTTTAAAGACAACCCCAACGCCATGTTTGACCTGTGGAAAGACCACACGGCTGTTGCAGAAGCCGAGGAAATAAACAGGACTGCTAAGACCTGGGGCGGGGTTGATTTTACCAAATATTCGGGAGGAGTGTACTCTTCTGAGTGGTTCTGGTCAAAGATCCTTCATGTTCTCAGAGAAGACCCCCAGGTAAAACAGGCAGCGTATTCATGGGTGGAACACGCTGATTGGATACCTGCTCTTCTGACCGGCAATCTCGCCCCCCTTTCGCTTAAACGGAGCAGATGTGCAGCAGGCCACAAGGCCATGTGGCATGCCGAATGGGGAGGGCTGCCTTCCCAGGATTTTCTGGTCAGGCTGGGCCCCCTGCTGGAAGGGTTGAGAGAGAGGCTGTACACTGAGAGTTTTACCTCTGAGGTGAAGGCCGGGGGGCTGTGCAGAAGCTGGGCTGAAAAGTTCGGTCTTGCAGAAGGTATACCTGTTGCAGTGGGTGCGTTTGATGCGCACATGGGAGCAGTGGGCACGGAGATTAAAGAAGGTACATTTGTGATGCTTCTGGGCACCTCGGCATGTGAAATGACAGTGGCTTCTCCCGGCAGGCTGGAGGGAAGACTGGTAGAGGGTATATGCGGACAGGTTGACGGCTCCATTATTCCGGGAATGATAGGACTGGAAGCGGGACAGTCATCTTTCGGTGATGTGTATGCATGGTTCAGGGACGTACTTTGCTGGCCGGTTGAAGTTCTGTTGAAAGAATGGAGCTCGGTTGGACAGGGAGAAGCGGAAGGGCTGGTTAATGAAATAAAAAAGAATACAATCCCCCGCCTTTCAGAGCAGGCTTCCAGGCTCAAAACAGATGAAACTGTTCCGGTCTCCCTTGACTGGCTTAACGGCCGCAGGACTCCCTTTGCAGACCAGAAGTTGAAGGGTGCGGTGATAGGCCTCAGCCTGGGGACCACTGCCCCCAAGATCTTTAAATCTCTGGTAGAAGCTACAGCATTCGGGGCCAGGGCAAATGTGGAGAGGTTCCGTGAAGAGGGTATTGAAATAAAGGATGCAGCAGCTTCAGGAGGAATCCCCAAGAAGTCACCCTTCGTAATGCAGGTATTGAGTGATGTTTTAGATATGCCGGTCAAGGTGGCCAGGGCAGACCAGGCGGGTGCCCTCGGTGCAGGCATGTTTGCCGCAGTGGCTGCAGGTGTTTATCCTGATGTGGAAGCAGCCCAGAGGGAAATGGGAAACGGGTTTGAGGTTACCTATTATCCTGATAAAAACAACTCCAGAGTTTATGATGAGTTGTACCAGAGTTATAAACACATTGGTACCACCCTGGAGGACCAGTTAAGGAAATAAACGGATTTCTATGCGAGTTTTGGGAGCCGTGCCATGATAAAAAGAAGGCTTAAGGAACTTATGGAAGATGTGTATGTGGCCAATATGAAGCTGGTAGACAGCGGCCTGGTTATCCATACCTTCGGCAATGTTTCAGGGATCGACCGGGAAGAGGGTATTATAGCCATAAAACCAAGCGGAGTGGAATACGCCGATCTGTCAGTGGAGGACATGGTCCTGGTGGACATGCAGGGAAAGGTGGTGGAAGGAGAGCTGACCCCATCTTCGGATACCAGTACTCACCTGAAACTTTACCAGGCCTTTCCAGAAATAGGGGGGGTGGTGCACACCCATTCCAGGTATGCAACAGCCTGGGCCCAGGCTATGAAACCTATTCCCTGCCTGGGCACCACTCATGCTGATTATTTTCATGGGGAGATACCATGCACTGGAATTATCAGTGATGGGCGGATAAAAAAAGACTACGAACAGGAAACCGGGGTGCAGATAATAGAAAGGTTTAAGAATATCAACCACCGGAGTATGAAAGCTGTACTGGTGGCCTGCCATGGACCCTTCACCTGGGGGAGGGATGCTGAAGATGCTGTTTTTACCAGTGTTATGCTGGAGGAGATTGCCATGACAGCGTATATGTCTGTTTTATTGAACCCGGAGCTTGAAAATATCAAACAGAGCCTGCTGGACAAGCACTTTTTGAGAAAACATGGGAAAAACGCCTACTACGGGCAGAAGCAGGAATCTCTTACAAAGAGACTCCACAGAAGAAGAAAAGATCATCCAACGTAGCATGATGGTACCTACATTTGTTTTCCTTTAATTATAATATGAATGGTTACAGCTATAACTATCAAAAGACCGTAGATAAACTGGGTCCAGAAGCCTGAAAGCCCCGCTGCCATGATACCCGACTCCAGTGACCCGATGAGAAAGGCACCAATTACCGTACCCAGGATGCTTCCCTCACCTCCGAACATGGAGGTGCCTCCCACGAATACAGCTGCAATGGTGGTCATCAGAAAACCTTCACCCATGGTGGGCCACCACTTCAGCAGCCGAAAGCTGTCTATGACACCTGCAAAAGCTGCCAGAAGTCCCATCAGTATGAAAACTGCTGTTTTTATTCTATCAACTTTTACTCCCATCATTCTGGCCGCATCTTCATTGTCGCCTATAAACAGTACCTGGCTGCCGAACTTGTGCCGGAAAATGATAAACCACATTAGTATGGCAAGTCCAATAAACCAGAGAGCCTGTACTGGCATTTTCCCCCACACTTTGCCGGCAAGTGCAGTGTGAAGGGGGCTTCCAATTACTTCCACTAAAGATTTCCCCAGCCCCCCGGAGAGAAGGTTGACGCTTCCCCTCACCGCGAACATCATTCCAATGGTTGCTACAATGGAAGGGATGCCGATTTTTCGTATCAGCACTCCGTTCACTGCTCCTATAGCCATTCCTGCTGTCAGAGAGCATATAACCCCCAGTACCACACTATTTGTTGCCTGAAATACAATAGCGCAGATGAAGCTGGATAGGGCCATTACCGAAGGAAATGACAGGTCAATTTCTCCGCTTATAAGCACCAGGGTCAGCCCCAGGGCCATTATCCCCACAAATGGTACTGTGGACAAAAAAGCAAAGTAGATGGTTGGCCTTAAAAAAACAGTGGGACTGGATGCCATGAATAATCCCAGAACCACGCAGAACATGGCAATAAGGCCCAGCTGCATCTTGTACCTGCCCAAATTAATACCGGTAGCCTTCATACCTGCTCCCCTTTAGTATAGAATGTGATGATAAAACGATGTTTCAGGGCCCTGATTACTGGGTTTCGTGTATTTCAATTAACGCTTCATTGAGCTCGATTTCGGAAACGTCTTTTCTGTAATATTCACCAACTACCCGGCCCCTGTCCAGAATTACAAATCTGTCAGATACAGAATAAACATTAGCTATAGTATGTGATATATAGATGCAGGATTTTCCGGCATCTCTGACCTTTGTAATGAAGTCCAGGACCTTTTTAATCTCTTTTACAGACAGCGCTCTGGTAGGCTCATCCAGAATTATGAGGTCAGCTTCGAAGTACATGGCCCTTCCTATAGCTATTCCCTGCCGCTCTCCGCCTGAAAGGGTCCTGACCGAAGATTCTGGTGAAACTCCCCCACCAGTAAACCCAAGAAGCTCCCTCATCATTTTGTTGGTTTCTGCTTTTGCTTTGGTTACGTTGATAAAGCCAAGGGCACTGGCAAAGTCTTTTTCCCGGCCCAGAAAAAGGTTCCGCCAGATAGTCTGTTTTACTCCCAGTGCCTGTTCCTGGAACACTGTTTCGATTCCCATGTTGTGGGCTTTTTCGACCGAATATCGGCTGGTATTGATCTTCTGACCTTTGATGTATAGTTCCCCTGTTGTAGGAGGAAATACTCCGCTCAGTATTTTTATGAGGGTTGATTTGCCTGCCCCATTGTCGCCTATCAGACCTACGACTTCATTTGGTCCTACATTGAAGTTCACTCCCCGAAGAGCCATTATTTTCCCGAAATATTTGGATATATCTCTCATTTCAACAAGCTGCGCAGCACTCATATTAACTACCCTCTTGTAATAAATTAATATACACTGAAAGCACCTGGAAAAATACTCTGTTATGTCCCTGAAGTGAAAAAGGTGGACCTTGGTCGGGTCCACCTTGATTTCTTTTATCCGGCCAGTCCTTTTTTAACAAGGTCAGCAATAGCATCAACATTGGACTTGTCCACCAGGCCCACGCCGGTATCTATGTGCAGTCCTGCTGCTTTATAATGAATGGTAAGGTAAATCTGGAAAATGGGCAGAAATCCCTGCAGGAAAGGCTGCTGGCTGTGTACCAAATCTACATATCCGCTTTCTATCCCCTCCAGGGTGGGAGGAGCAAGGTCAAATCCTGCACCATATACCTCATTTGGTCCCAGACCGGCTGCCCTCAGATAGGTGGGAATGGTGGCTGTGAGCTGACCATGGTCTGTAATAATAAGTTTGCAGTCTGGATTCTTCTGCAGATACCCTACGATGGTGGGTATACCTGCGGATGCATCTTTATCCACTTCAGGTGATATCTCCAGATAGTCTACTTTCAGACCCGCCTCTTCAAGCGCATCAATAGCTCCTCTGGTTCTCAGCCCCCGGGTGGGCTCTCTTTTCAGTCCCCATACGAATGCTCTGTCCCCTCTTCCCAGTCCAGCTCTTTTTACAGCAGCTTCACCCAGCATGTACCCTGAATCGTATAAATCCTGGCCTACATATCCGAAGCCGTTTGCCTTGTATCTATTTTCAAGCTCTGGAAGGGTTACATTCTGGCTGGTTACTACTATTCCTTTTCTTTCGGCTTCCACAACAAATGGCTTGAGAGCATCAACTCCCGGATGGCCCATAACCGCTATTCCATCGGGATTCATTGCTACAATTTCCTGAAACTGGGATACCATTTTATGAGGGTTCCAGTCTGACCAGACGTATTTCACTTTTGCCCGATCACCCAGTATCTCTGCTGCAGCTTTTGCACCGTTATATACGACTGTTGAAAATGTTCCTCCGGGCGGACCTCCGCTGAAGAAGTAAATTTCTACTGGTTCATCCCTCTGCTGTCCCAGTGCTGGAGTGACTGCAAATCCTGCCAGCACCGTTACTGCTACCAGTACTCCCCAAATTTTTTTAAACATGGTAACGCCTCCTTTATTTGTTATCGTTAACATGTCAGTTTATCCCAATTTTTTACTCTTGTCAAGACCTTTATTTTGAGATGTTGAGTTGTGATTATTTTGGCTTTCAATTAAATTACAGAATGGGCCGCTTAACGGTGTAGTTTTCTGCATCCTGGTTGTAGTCAAGTATCAGGTAAGGGGAGCTTTGATCGGAAGAAGGGGATAAAATAACTTTTCGGGTATTATTTATGTCATCCAGCATTTTGTTTACAGGGAAAAATTTTTTTACAACCATGTAATTACCTTTCATTGCTGCATGCAGAAATCCAAAATCAGTGTTAGCATCATTACCTTTGGATGGATCGGTGGTGTAAATCGCCACTCTTGGCTGCTCCTGGATATCAGTTGCCCACATCCTTACAAATTGTCTGTTATTATAGGTGAACACACCAGAAGTTACCATCCTTTCCACCCCTTTTTCTGTCTTTTTGAGAATTACAACTCCGCCTCCCATATCTTTTCCGCCGATTTCGCATATAATTTCTGCCTGGTTGTCTCTGTCAAGGTCTCCGGTGGTGAGTTTTTTTATCGGGAGAGGCCTGGGATAGACCGATTCCTGTCCAAGTGACATTTTTCCCCGCTGGACCCTGGCCCTGGCAGTATGAAGGTAGTAGGTAACAGTACCGTCGTTGTCTGCCAGTCTGTTTCTGGTGAGGTATACAATGGACAGATTTTCTCCGTCCAGCAGTCCAAAACTTACCAGGGGAGAGTTCAGCTTGGTCAACAGATTTAAGGATAGGTTCTGTGTATCAAAGCCGTACACATAGGAGAACCTGTCTCCACAGGTTACCAATAATGAGCGTTCCATGAACTCGAAATTGAAAGTTTTAAGATTTTTTATTGCACTGCTCCTTAATTTTGCTGAATATACTCTGGTAAATTGCTCCCCTTCAGGCTGGTAGGCATTTATGGTGCTGTATCTGCCCCTGCTTTTTTTATTGACAAATAGTAGTTCATTTACTCCATCCCTGTCCAGGTCACCGGATGCAATAACTGAAAGGCCTTCCGGCACTGTACCCCATTCCTCCAGAGAGACGTATTCGGAGGTTCCGGCAGGGTTGTCTGGGGTGGTTATATTCAGACCTTCAGGAGCTTTTTGCTCCAGGTTAACCGATATTTTTTCAGGCTGTTTGATGTTGTCCTGGTTTGGTCTGCCTAACTGAGCTCTGGATAAAAACGCCCCATACATCCATCCTTCCAGACCCGACCACTTAAGCCTTATTCTGTACCAGTAATTTTTCATGTTATTTATAGTTACCAGTTCATCACCCTTTTCCAGAACTTCCACTACAGTGTCGCTGTTGACCTTGGTTAGAATTTCGTGTTCAAGTGATGGGCCTTTTCTTATCCGTACATGATTACCGGTTACATATGCCAACTGGTTTTTTTCCAGCACCCCACCGGGCAGAACATCAACCTGTTGGGCTGAAAGGAACTGATATACCATTAGAGTCCAAACTGCAGCAGTTATACACAGCTTCTTTTTTTTGCTCATTTTATAATTACCTTGGCATACAGGGTATCTGCTGTTAACTTTATCGTATGATTTTTCAATAAATTTAGAAGGTAATTGGGGAGCGGCAAGTGGAGCGGGTTAAAATAAACATAGACAGGTGCAAAGGCTGTGAGCTGTGTATAGATGCCTGTCCCAGGGCAGTACTGGAAATGTCCGAGGATTTCAACAGCTCCGGTTACCACTACTGTGTTTTTAAAAATAAAGAAAACTGCAACAGCTGTTCCTTCTGCGCTATCATGTGCCCTGATATGAGTATAGAGGTTTACAGGTAAACAGGAGTTGAAAATGAGCCCGCGAGTGTTAATGCAGGGAAACGAAGCTCTGTGTGAAGGGGCCATTATTGCCGGATGCAGGTTTTATTTCGGCTATCCCATTACCCCTCAAAATGAAGTTACCGCCTACATGTCGTGGAGAATGCCCCAGGTAGGTGGATGTTTCCTGCAGGCGGAAAGTGAGCTTGCTTCAATAAACATGGTATGGGGGGCAAGCTGTGCAGGAAAAAGGGTAATGACCTCCTCGTCCTCACCAGGAATCAGCCTGATGCAGGAGGGGATTTCCTATCTGGTGGGGGCTGAGCTTCCTGCAGTAATTGTAAATATTGTGAGAGGGGGGCCGGGGCTGGGAAATATTGCACCTTCCCAGTCCGATTACTTTCAGGCTACCAGAGGAGGGGGCCACGGAGACTACTATACCATAGTGCTGGCTCCTTCCACAGTGCAGGAGTTTGCAGAACTGATGGTGGATGCATTTGACCTGGCTGACACCTACCGCAATCCGGTGATGGTTCTTGGCGACGGAGTTCTGGGTCAGATGACAGAGCCTCTGGTGCTTCCTGAGCCGTCCGGCAGGTACATATCCAAAGATGAATGGATACTGGATGGTGCTGAAGGCAGGGAAGCAAGAAGCATAAAAAGCCTGAGGTTGAACCCCCAGAAGGCCCTGGAAGAACTCAACCTGAAGCTGCACAAAAAGTACCGGGACATAGAAGATAAAGAAGTGCGATTCGACCAGTACCTGCTGGACGATGCAGAAGTGGTAATAGTGGCTTTTGGGACCTCCTCCAGGGTAGCCAGGGCTTCCATAGACATAGCCAGGGAAAAGGGAATCAAAGCCGGACTAATACGGCCTATAACCCTGTGGCCGTTTCCTTCCCATGCCATTTCTGATGCAGCTTCTGCCGGCAGAACCAGGGCATTTGTGGCTGTAGAGATGAGCCTTGGACAGATGGTCCAGGACGTAAGGCTGGCTGTTAATGGAAAAAAACCGGTATTTTTTTACGGCAGGACCGGAGGGATGCTTCCCGATGAAAACGAACTGCTGGACAAATTAGTGGAGGTGTATTCGTGAAACCTGTCTACACCAGGCCCCAAACACTGCGGGACGTAAAAATGCATTACTGTCCTGGGTGCGGACACAGCATTATACATAAAATCATGGCACAGTGTATTGATGAGCTGGAGATAAGAGAAAAAACAATTATTGTTGCACCTGTAGGCTGTTCGGTGCTTCTGTACGACTACATAGACTGTGACGGCTCTGAAGCTGCCCATGGCAGGGCTGCAGCGGTGGCTACCGGTCTGAAGAGAGCCCTTCCCGACAGGGTTATTATAGCCTACCAGGGCGACGGCGACCTGGCAGCCATAGGAACAGCAGAGACCATCCATTCTGCAAACAGGGGGGAGAAGTTTACTGTAATTTTTGTAAACAATGCTATATATGGGATGACCGGAGGGCAGATGGCACCCACAACCCTGTCAGGCCAGAAGACCAAGACCTCCCCGGAAGGGAGGGATATAAGTCAGGTGGGCCAGCCGTTGAAAATGTGTGAGGTGTTGAACGAGCTGGAAGCACCGGTGTACATAGGGCGGGTGTCTGTACATGATGTACGGGGGATTATGAAGGCTAAAAAGGCCATAAAAAAGGGCCTTGAGTACCAGCTCAGGGGCTATGGGTACAGCTTTATTGAGGTGCTTTCCATGTGTCCCACCAACTGGGGGCTCTCTCCCACCGAGTCAACCGCCTGGGTGAAGCAGAGCATGGGAGAATATTACCATGTGGGCACTTTCAGGGACAAATTCGAGGGAAGGAAAACATGACTGAAAGAATAATTATTGCGGGATTCGGAGGCCAGGGTATCATTCTGGCAGGAAAACTGCTTGCTTATGGAGGGATGGTTGAGGACAAGTATGTTTCCCATATTCCTTCTTACGGGGCGGAGATGAGGGGAGGCACAGCAAACTGTGCGGTGATCATCTCCTCCAGGGAAGTGGCTTCTCCGCTAGTGCCCCACCCCAGCACTCTGATAGTCATGAATGAACCTTCGCTTATAAAGTTTGAGCGGACAGTGAACCCCGGGGGAAACATATTTGTAAACCGGTCCTTAATTGGCAGAAGAGTCGCCAGAGATGATGTACATGTTTACTATATTCCCGCCAACAATATTGCAGAAGAGGCTGGAAGCTCCAGAGCGAGCAATATGGTGATGGTGGGAGCATTTATAACAGTTACGGGAATAGTATCAGCAGAGGTGGTCAAGGACTCGCTGGACAAGGTAGTGTCCAAAAGAAACATTAAGTATAATGATATCAACCGAGAGGCTATTGACAGGGCATGTGAATACATCAGGGAAGAAAGGTCGATTTTGAAGTAGATTTCTGGTGCCTGCCCTATTTTTTATGTTCCTGGTTTTCTTTGAGCTGCTGAATGTTTTCTTCCACTTCTTTAATTTTATTTTCCAGTCCTCTCAGTTTAAGCAGGTAATTAAGAGCCTCTTCGTCGTCTTTCAGGTCCTCCAGCCTTTTTTCCGTAAACAGGGCATAAACCCTTCCGCCCAGGTCCGCGGCAAGCTTTTCTGCCTGCTTGGTAAGGTTGTATTTATCGATGGAAAGCTTGCTGTACTTGCTGTATTCCCCTACCTTTCCTCCAAAGGAAGAAGCTTTTTGCTTCATTGTTTCCTTGGCTTTTTCCCAGAAACTTTTCATCCCATCCTCCCAGAGTTTAAAGACCCCAAACATTATATTGTATAAACGATAACCTAAATGTTCAAGTTAATTAGATGTGTGGACGGTGAGCAGGGAAAGCTCAAAGAGAGAAACCTTTGTTATGCACCTGTTTTTGGACACAGCGGCACGGGACCTAGAATGATGCACTAATATTGAGGTAGGCAGTAATAAAGTCCCTGGTCTGAGAGACAAAATTGAAATTGAGTTTTATCTTCCATAGCAGTCCCGAGGTATATATGCTTATGTACGGGGAGAGATAAATCCCAAGATCTTCGTAACTGCTGGTAAGTATATTCAGCTCAGTGCCCCCGGAGACATAACTGGCCTCGGGAGCATAGTTTAGGTCAAAGTTGAAATCTATATCATTCTGCTCATTTGTGGCTACATAGTCTCTCTGAATATAATTGTAGTGTACTTCCGGCCTGGTAAATACAGACAGAATCAGATTCCAATTTTTCATCTTGAACCACTCTTCCAGCAGGAAGTAAAAATCGTTGAAATCGAACTGGCTTCCCGGCCGGATAGACGGAACTCCGATAGTACAGTAAAGCTCCACGTCTGTTCCCTGGAAAATGAGCTGGCCTCCCAGTCTGTATGCACTGCCGGACATGCCGGAGAATAGTTTGAAGTTTACATTATTTTTGTTATACCCAAATACCAGGTCAAATGAGTCTATGTTACTGCTGCCGTACCTCTGGTAAACAAACAACTGTGCGTTTAATAGATCGTAGTATTCGCCGGATAAAACCAGTCCGGTACCCATAATAGGAAGGTACCCATTGTAATCAAACCCGGGCTGCATATGGTATAGATGCCCCTTGTAGTGCTTTCCTTCTCCCAGTATTCCGTAATAGCCGGTCCAGTAAGTCAGGCTGAAAATATGCAGGATATTTCTTACTGAGGCCTGGGCCCCGTCGAAGATCAGGGAAGGAGAGGTGTCATTTTCCAGGTCAGTGTTGTAATACTGAAACATAAGTTTACCCTGGTACTTGTATCCTCCTTCAAAAGAAAGCCTGAACTGACCTCTGGTCTGGACTTGTGCATTCTGGTTGATGAATGAGGTAACATCCATGGTGGGAACGAACACATTCGCCCCGAACCC
>JBMCUI010000015.1:0-16896 GCA_048622675.1 Spirochaetota bacterium
CTTCTGACCGGTGCTGGCTATGTTCTTCAAATTACCGATTCTCCCCTCCAGCGAGTTGACTGTCTTATCATATTCATTCAGTTTGTGATTGAACCTGCTGCTTACCTGGCTGGTGGCCTGTTCGATGCTTTGGGCCAGCCTGCTGTCCATATTTTTAAGCTGGCCCCACAGTTCTTCCACCCTGTCATCCAGCTGCTTTATTGTGGCCTCCTGGTGGGACTTCACATTATGCTGAAAAGACGCTGCTTCATCATGCAAAGCCTGCTGGTGATTATTATAGGCCTGCTTGACTTCATCCAGGACGGAATTGAACTCTTTTTTGTAAGATATAAGTTTTTCGTTTATCTCAGAGACCATGGGTTTTATCTGAAGGAGGTTCCGGTTGGCTTCTTCGTTAATTTCGGAGATTATTCTGTTTTTTAATACATCCACCTCACTTTCATGCGCTTTGGCTTTGAGGTTCAGCACCTCAGCATACTTGTCAGTCTCCTCCTGGATATCCTTCAGCAAATTCTGGACTCTTCCTTCCAGCCGGGCAATATAGGAAGAGAGGTCTTTGGAGCGTTCTTCGATATTCTGGAGCACATCTTTTTTCAACTCCTGCCGGGTGTTCTCAAGCTGCTGGAGGTAATTCTGATACTCCTCCTCCGCCCTTGATAAGAACCTGCTGGTTGTTTCTTCACCCATTTGTTCGATTTTATGAGCTGTTTCACCAATTACAGTGTTGATATGGGATATTTTTTCTTCGATGGTTTTTATATTTCCATTTTTGAGACCCGCAACTTTATTCTGGCAGGCTTCTATTTCGGTGTTGATGCTGTCTATTTTATTGTTGGCGCCGCTCAGTACTTCCTGTGTCTGTTTTTTAAATCCCTCCAGCTCCTGGTTATGCTCCTCCCGCAGCACTTCCAGGTTTTCCCTGTACTCATTTAGAACAGGGCCGAACATGCCCCTTGCCTCATCCAGTACCTTTTCAGTCACCTGCTGGATGGCGCTGTCGGTCCTGCGGCCCACCTCTTTCTGCAGTTGAGGGACAATACCCGAGAGGTTTCTGAGTGCTTTTTCATTTTCCGCCACTTCTATGCCTATCTTCTTTACCCGGCCGGAGAGCTTCTTCAGAGAGGGAAGTTTTTTTTCTATTGCACTGGTGTGTTCCTCCATCTCATTTTTGACTCCTTTGAGCTTATCCAGCTGCTTCTTTATATCGTTTAATTCATCCTTTTCATTTTTGAGGTCCAGGCAGCTTTCTTCTAGATTGTCCTGAGAGTTTTCCAGTCTGGCAATTA
Source organism: Spirochaetota bacterium (assembly GCA_048622675.1). Classification (GTDB taxonomy): domain Bacteria; phylum Spirochaetota; class B62-G9; order B62-G9; family DRHN01; genus JBMCUI01. The sequence continues at coordinate 1,287 of JBMCUI010000015.1, forward strand.
TCTGTTCTGCTTTTTTAATAGCTCCGTTCAGCTCCGCCATTTTGCCCTCAAGCTCGCCTGACTTCTGCTTTAAGTACGAAGCAAAATCTCCGGAAAGTTTATCTGCATACCTCTTGAATTTCTTGAAGTTTATGGTCCGCTTGTCTATACGCCTGAAAAAGAGAATAAGGATGAGGGATACAAAGATGGTTACAAAAGGCCAAAGGTTCATTTTCCCCTCCCGGTCACATAAAAGGGACACAACTTGTATTTTTAGCAGGTGTACATTTTTACTCTATAGTAGCGGGTTGCAAATGTCAATTTATTTTTATTGCGGCACTCAAGGTCGATTTATGGTACGGTAATGGGTGGGGCATACCGTAAGCTCAGGCCCATAAAGCTGCATTTTTGACTACAGAATCAGGAAGCATTGTGGCAGAGGCTGCTCAGAGCTCAAGCTCCGAAAGCTGACGGTACAGATTGTACCTCCTTTTTGCCTCTTCCCTGGCCATCTCCTGGTACCGGGCCGCCCCTTCTGGGTTGGCCTGCTTCAGGGCTCTGAACCTTATTTCATTGTCCATATACTCCTTTATGTCAACTTTGGGCTCCTTTGAATCAAGCACCAGGGGATTCTTGCCCTGTGCCGCCAGCATGGGATTATACCTGTACAGTATCCATGCACCTGAGTCCACTGCCAGCTTCTGTTCGTCCATCCCGTTGGACATATCTATACCGTGGGCAATACAGTGGGAGTAGGCAATTATTAGAGAAGGGCCGTGGTAGGCCTCGGCTTCGTTTATGGCCTTCACTGCCTGGTTCATGCTGGCACCCATGGCAATCCTGGCTACGTATACACTGCCGTAGGTCATCACCATCAGGCCCAGGTCTTTTTTCCCGACCGGCTTCCCTGCTTCTGCAAACTTGGCAATGGCTCCCACCGGAGTGGCCTTGGACATCTGCCCGCCGGTATTGGAGTAAACCTCGGTATCAAGCACCAGTGCGTTTATATCCCTTCCCGATGCCATCACATGGTCAAGGCCCCCATACCCGATATCATAGGCCCAGCCGTCGCCCCCGATTATCCATACCGACCTTTCTATTAAATAATCAGCAAGGCTCAGAAGGAGCTCTGCATCCGGCCCGCTTTTCCCCTGAAGCGCCTCCTTCAGACTGCCCACCCTCTTTCTCTGGGCTTCTATTTCTTCAGGGGTGGACTGGGTGCTGCCTGCAAGCTCCTGTGCCAGAGACCCGGGGAGTCTAACTTTGCCTGATTTTCTCACCTTTTCCAGCACCTCCAGGGCCTGCTGTTTGAGCTTGTCGGCACAGAGCCTCATCCCCAGCCCGAACTCAGCCGCATCTTCAAACAGAGAGTTGGACCATACCGGCCCCCTTCCATCATTCCTGGTGGTGTAGGGAGTGGTGGGAAGGTTGCCTCCGTAAATAGAAGAACACCCCGTAGCATTTGCCGCCATCATCCTGTCGCCAAAAAGCTGGGTGATCAGCTTCACATAGGGTGTCTCTCCGCATCCAGGACATGCTCCTGAAAACTCAAACATGGTAGGCAGAAGCTGCGAACCCAGTATGGAAGTCCTGGGCATCGGTGAAGGGTCGGGATGGGGAATGCCCAGGAAGAAGTCCCAGTTTTCAGCCTCCTGCTCTCTCAGGGGCCTCTGGGCTTTCATCATCAGGGCCTTGTGGTCGGTTTTACGGCCGTTTACCTTTTTAACACCAGGGCAGGTATTGGCGCACTGCCCACACCCGGTGCAGTCCTCGGGAGCAACCTGTACAGAGCACCTGAGCCCCTTCATTTTTTTTGACCTGGCCTGTGCAGACTTGAATGTACCTGGAGCACCTTTCAGATGCGATGGATCATAGAACTTTATTCTTATAGAGGCATGGGGGCATACCAGAGCACACTGCCCGCACTGGATGCACACCTCCGGGTCCCAGACCGGTATTTCACTGGCAACGTTTCTTTTCTCATACTTGGTGGTCCCTGTGGGGTAGGTGCCGTCATCAGGGAGAAGGGAGACCGGCAGTTTTTCTCCCCTGCCGGCAATCAGCTCCCCGGTTACGTTTTTTACAAACTCCGGGGAATCTTCCGGCACCGGAGCCCTCATATGAAAACTGCTGGTCACCTGAAGGGGATACTCCACCTTCTGGATGTTCTCAACAGCAGCATCAACAGCTCTGATGTTCATGGTAACAATGTCCTTTCCCTTTTTGCCGTAGGTCTTTTCAATGGACTTTTTGATCAACGCTACAGCCTCATCCTCAGGCAGTATACCTGAGATAAGAAAAAATGCAGTCTGCATAATGGCGTTTATTCTTCCGCCCAGGCCCAGTTTCCGGGCGATATCAGCAGCATTGATCACATAGAACCCGGGTTTTTTATCCACCATCTCCTGCTGTACTTCTATGGGGAGATGGTCCCAGACCTGATGTTTATGGTATGGTGAGTTTAAAAGGAATACCCCTCCGGGCTCCAGTCTGGAGAGCATTTCCAGCCTCTCCAGGAAGCTGAAGTTGTGGCAGGCCAGAAAGCTTGCTTTTGATATCAGGTAGGTGCTTTTTATCTTCTGTTTGCCGAACCGGAGGTGGGAAATGGTGACTGCTCCCGACTTTTTTGAATCGTACACAAAGTAGCCCTGGGCATAGTTGTCGGTTTCTTCGCCTATGATTTTTATGGAATTTTTGTTCGCTCCCACGGTCCCGTCCGACCCCAGACCGTAAAACAAGGCCCTGTGGACCCCTTCACCTTCGGTGGAAAAACTGTGGTCCACATTCAGGCTGGTAGAGGTCACATCATCGTGTATGCCCACGGTAAAGTGGTTTTTGGGCCTGCTTTCGCTCAGGTTGTCCAGCACAGATTTGGCCATAGCCGGGCTGAACTCAGCAGAGCCCAGACCGTAGCGGCCTCCCACTATCACCGGATGCCGGCGGAAGGGGGCACAGCCTTCAGCTGCCGCTTCACCCACTGCAGCTCTTACATCTTCATAAAGCGGCTCCCCGATGGAGCCGGGCTCCTTGGTCCTGTCCAGCACTGCAATAGACTGTACACTATCCGGAAGGGCCTGGATAAAATCCCTGGTGCTGAAAGGCCTGAACAGCCTCACCTTGACCGCTCCTACCTTCTGGCCTTTTTCTGAGAGAGAAGTTACCACTTCATCTATGGTCTCGGCCCCTGAGCCCATCATCACCACCACTCTTTCTGCATCGGGGGCCCCTACGTAATCGAAAAGCCGGTACTGCCTTCCGGTGATGGCTGCAAACCGGTCCATGTACTGTTTTACCATCTCGGGGGTCTGGAGGTAGTACCTGTTGACTGTTTCCCTGGCTGTAAAATACACATCCGGGTTCTGGGAGGTGCCCCTGATACCGGGCTGCTCCGGGTTCAGCCCCCTCATCCGGTGGGCAATCACCAGCTCGTCGTCTATCATTTCTTTTATGTCATCAAACCCCAGCTGCTGTATCTTTTGTATCTCGTGCGATGACCTGAACCCGTCAAAGAAGTGGACAAAAGGGACCCTGCACTTCAAAGTGGCTGCCTGGGAAATCAGTGCAAGGTCCATTACCTCCTGAATGGAGCAGGAAGACATCAGGGCGAACCCGGTGGCCCTTACTGCCATCACATCAGAGTGGTCGCCGAAAATAGAAAGGGCCTGGCAGGCCAGAGAGCGTGCCGAAACATGGAACACTGAGGGTGTAAGCTCACCTGCTATCTTGTACATATTGGGAATCATCAAAAGCAGCCCCTGGGAAGCGGTAAAGGTGGTGGTAAGGGCGCCTGAGGTCAGAGCCCCGTGCACTGCACCTGATGCCCCCCCCTCGGACTGCATCTCCGTTACCGATGGGATTGCACCCCATATATTTTTTCTGCTTCTTGCAGACCATTCGTCTGTCAGCTCCCCCATGGGAGAGGAAGGAGTTATCGGGTATATGGCAATCACCTCATTGGTGGCGTGGGCAATGTACGCCGCTGCCGTATTGCCGTCCATTGGCACCATTTGCCTTTGCATCGTGCCCCCCTCCTGTTTTTTAATACAACATTAATTAGTTATACCTATTTTATCAACCAAATTATATTGATCATACTCAATGTGAAAAATGCTAAAAACATCTTCCTTTATGTTTTTTGGGGGGTGATATACTTGACCAGAGTCAGCCGATTGACCTCTCCGTCCATGTAATCATAGTGTATTTCGTCCATCATCTCCTTCATTATATAAATACCCAGTCCTCTTTCCTTTGATTCCGAGAAATATGTATCTATGTTCATGACCTCCTGCTCCAGAGGGTTGAACCTTTCTCCCCGGTGTTCGTAGACCACCATAATCCTGTCCCCCCCGTGTATGCACTCAATTGTAAATTCCTGAGGAGCGCCATTCCCCAGAGCATGTTCAATAATATTTGCATTCCATTCATCACAGGAAATTTCTATTTTTGTTATATCTGAGCCCTCAACCCCGAACTCTTTCATTTTTCTGGAGATAAATTCTCGTGCTTTCGCCAGATTTCGCAGCTCTGATGACATTCTTATTTTGTTGGGTTCCATCTAACTCTTCTCCCGTTGATAAGTCTACCCCTGTGCTGCATTTCCCTTATCATCCACCACTACTATTCCCTTGCATCCTGAGCATCTGAATTTTCCCGGCCTGGAAGTCTTTAGTTTTTTCCTGCACCGGGGACATTCAAATATAAGAGGGAATGCAGCACTTGTACCTCCTTCCCGGGTATCGTGCTCCCGGCCCCTGCCCTGTTTTTTCAGACTGCTGAGCGCTTCATCCAGGTCAGAGGCTATTTTGAAAAAACTGGTAAATCCCAGAAGCTGAAATACCTCCAGGACCTTGTCCTGGAGTCCGAACAGTACCATATCTCCCTTCTTCTGCTTCAGAAGCTTTAAAAAAGCAGTAAACGCCCCTATCCCTGTACTGCTTATATAATTCAACCCATTGCAATTGAAGACCAGGTATTTTATTTCAGAGTTGATCATTGAATTAATATGAGACTGAAACTCAGGTGAATTGTAGGTATCGAGGTATCCGTTCAGCACCAGCTGGACTGTTTTGGAGCTTCCTCCGATTTGTATGGGAGTTATCTTCAGAGAGTCTTTTATTACGATTTCTTCCATTCCCCACCCTCTTCTGCTGGTAGCAAGGTAAAACCGGGGCTCAGTATCCCCTCCACAATATTCCCGCTTAAGTGAAGTTCAGGTTCTCTTTCCAGTTAAGTATAAACCATTATCATTCTTAATTACAAATATTTTTATCCAGGGTTCTGTTTTATTTTCATCACCAGCAGGGTCATATCGTCAAACTGCTCTGCCTTTCCCATAAACCGTGCCACATCTTCAATTATTAAATTGGCCATTTCCCTGGAAGATTTATGTGCAAAACCCGGAATAACCTGGGACAGCCTGTGCATTCCGTATTCCTGTTTATTTTCATTTCTCGCTTCATGGATGCCATCGGTAAATAAAAACACTGCATCGCCTTTTTCCAGTGTAATAGGGTCACATTCGCTGTACCGGGTATCGGGCATTACCCCCAGTGGAAGTGAGTCTGAAGGCGGGTTGACCATAAAACAGCTTTTTTTACTATTTTTATAAACCAGTATAGGGCCATATCCGGCGTTGGTATACCTCAATAGGTTTGTTTTCGAATCGTAGATGCCGAACAGCATGGTAGCGAACCTGTCGCTTGAAATTTCAGATGCGAGGGTAGAGTTCATCATGGAAGCCACCCGGTCGGGGGTGGTGACGCCTGACTGTATCGATGACCTGAACAGAGTTCTTATCATTATCATCATAAGGGCCGCCGGTACTCCCTTGCCCGAGACATCGCTCATTATCACGCAATACCTGGTTGTTCCCTCCAGATGTATGAAATCATAGTAATCTCCACCAACTCCCGCTGCAGCCCTGTAATAACCATCAATGCTCACTGCCTGGTTGTCTATACCTGTTCCGGGGATCATATTTTGCTGGATTTCTCTTGCGATCTCAATCTGCTGGTCCAGTTTGGCTCTCTTCTCGGACTCCTTCTGAAAAGCCAGGAGCCTTTCGGTCATCCTGTTAAACTCGTCCGCCAGGAGGCCGATTTCATCCCTGGCTTTTACTTTTATTTTATAATCAAGTTTCCCCTGTCCAATTATATTTGCCCCTGCGGCCAGTACCTTGAGAGGTTTAATGGTAATACTGGCCATTGCCACTGCCCCTCCAATGCCAAGTACAATAGTCACCACAGTAATAATTATGGTGTTGACGATACTGTTTCTTCTGGCCTTCTGGATGGTGTTAAAAATACTCTGAGTAGAGTAACCCAGTATGGCAGTACCAATTCTTTGATCTGAATACATTACAGGGGACGACATTTGGTACAGCTCTGACAGACGCTGAGCTGAGAACTCCGGCCTCACCAGCCTGTCGCTGGAAGATGCCGCAGCCAGGGCAAAATCACTATGCAACGTATTTCCCATCTGATTGATATCAGAATGGGCTATCACCTTTCTCTGTTTGTTCAGAATTGCAGCATACTGTATATCCTGGTTCTCCATGGTCCTGGATATCACAGAAATCAGCATAAGCTGGTCATCATTCAATATTCCCTCTTTAGCCACATTAGTCATGTTGTCCAGGGTCAGCCTGGCCTTGTCCATCATCTGGGTGGCCAGAGCCTTCTTCTCATGCTCGATGGTTACCAGGCTTAAGGAAGCTCCGATCCCCATGGTCAACAGGATTACCAGCAGCCCGATCATTAGACTGAATTTAAACCGTAATCCCATACCTTTTTTCCTTATTACAGGAACAGTGTGTTTTTGCTCCATTTGAACACCTTTTTTGAAAGATATATAGTTTTTCAGCAGGTTCAGCGAAAAAATGAGTGCAATGATAAAAACCCCCCCCACAGCAATATACAGCATACTACTGAAGAACGGACTCACATCCAACGTATATGGCCCCATTCTCCAGGAAGGGGCCTGCTGCCCGCGTGTTTTCTTCTCCGGGAGTTTTTCCGGGGCTTTTTCCTGAGGCTTTTTCTGAACGGGCTCTTTTGCAGGAGGAGCCTTCATCCTCAATGCAACGCTGGTGGTTTCGCTGATATTGCCAGCTCTGTCCACTGCAGCTATATTAAAATACCACTTCCCCTGGCCCGGATTCCGGAAGGATACCGAATGATCGGTGGTCCTGATGTCTGCTGCGTCCAGCTTCTGCTCTTTTCTGGAAAGCAGGTAATTATACCCTATCACATCAGAAGCAGGACGGGACCACTCAAAACTAGGTGAATACTCAGGGTAAAAGCCTTTTTCATCCACATCCACAGGTTCCAGCAAAGGCCTGGGTGGAGGGGTAAAATCGGCTGTGAGTTTAACAGTAACAGTTTCCGAGAGGTTTCCTGCCTTATCCACTGCCCGGATCTGGAAGTAGTAGGTTCCCTCCTGTTCGGGTTTCAATTCCAGAGTGGTAATTTCTTCAGAGAGGTTCATAACTTCCGGAGAAGTGGTCCTGGTTTTGCTGAAATTAAAGCAATAACCTCGAATTCCCGAGGGGTCCTCTGGTTTTTCCCAGCTTATGTTCACCCCTTGTGGACTTATATATTTACTGGGAGGATGCAAAAGCTTTACCGGCTGTACATTACTATCAGGTCCAAGCAGAGAAATACCCTCAGGGTTCTGCAGCAGCAGGTAGAGTTCCCCATCTTCAGATGCTGGAAAATAGTGCAGAACTTCGTTATGTATGCTCTCAGGGGCCCGACCATGCTCGAATCCTTTCTCTGTTTTTACCGAATAGCTTACCTTTCTGAACCCTTCGCTTTGATCTATGTAAAAAATGTACAGTTTTCCATCTATAAACACTGGAGCGGCGTCCTGAGCATTTGCCAGAGACCTGCTGACTTTTACAGGCTGGCCAATGGGGGTCCCGTCAATCCTGTACTCCCTGTAATATACATTCCAGGTTCCTTTCCGGTCGCTTTCCCATACCAGAATCAACCGCTCATTATGAAAAAAAATATGCGGGTGTACATTTTCTCCCATGGTCCCCGAGGTAAGGTTTATGGGGTCCAGCCAGTTCTTATGGGCACCTTTCTTAATGGATAAATATATGTCAAACAGAGGGGCCTGCTGCCTGGAAAACGGCCTGGACTGCCATACAACATACAGGCTCCCCTGATGGTGGACCAGGTGTGGAAAAAAGGAGCCGGCAAAACCTCTGGCAATTTGATATGGGTCCGACCAGGACCTTCCCCCGTCATCACTCCGTGTGTAAAAATGGTCTATTCTCCTTCCCTGGCTGCCCGTATGGTAAAACAGGTACAGGGAATCCTCCACAGAAAATACTTCCGGTTTAAAGCTGATCTTTCTGTCAACCTCAACTGCCCCTACCTGTTTCCAGCCACCTGTCCTGTCCCCGGTCCTGGATACTTTTATGTCTCCGTCAATGGTATTCCACACCAGATACAAATACCCTTTATGGACAAAGGCCTGATACTGAGGAATGAAACCTTCGTGCACATCTATGGTTTCGGAGGCAGGGTACGGCCCCTTCAGCTGATCAAAGCTCCGGGTAAGGTAGTAGTAAACCCTGGCCTTGTCCCGGCCTTTTTTCAGGTAAAAAACAGCATTCTCCCTGTGGAAAGGGACCACACTGGGGAAAAGTTTTTCTGACTGCGGTGATGTTTTTTGTATAAGTCTGGGATTGTCCCAGTAATACTCCGGCAGAGCATCCCGTACCGGACAGAGAAACAAAATCAGCAGGACCGGGAGAAAAAATTTTTTCATGAACTGGACCCTGTTGCCTGAAACTGAATCCTTTGTTTTGCCCTTTGAATGTTCTTTACGGCATCTTCATGGGAGGGCTCCAGCCTCAGCACTTCCTCCCACTCGGAAATAGCCTCCCTGTAAAGGCCGTTCATAAACAGGGTTACTCCTTCCAGGTAGTGCTTTTTGATTCTAATTCTCAGCTCCTGGTCTTTATTTTTATCCTCTGCGGACCCCCCCGATGCTGCCTGTTCAAGGCTCCTCACCCTCAGCTCAGCCCTGGCCAACAGCAGCCTGGCATCCATAAATTCAGGGTCCTTCTGCAGTGCTTTATTCAGCAGTTGAACACTTTGGCGGGGCAGTTCCTGCCTGTACATCTCCATAGCTGTACGGTACAGCTGCCTGGCCTGTTTTTGTTCCTGAGGAGCAACCACATCCTTTTGGTTCTGTTCTTTTTCCTCCTTTTCCAGCCGGTGCAGCAGTTCTTCCACGCTGGCGAAACCAGGTCTTACTTCCTGGATTAACTTCAGTTTTGTTATTGCCCGGGTTTTTTTATTTCTCCCGACCAAACTCACTGCTTCCTGGTACAAACTTTTCAGTATCTCTTCAGCAAGCGCCGGGTCGGTCTTGTCCAGAACCCTGGCAAGGTTCTGCCTGGCAGTAAGGTTAAACGGGAAAATCAGAAGTATTTCCTCCCAGTATTTCACTGACTGCTGGTAGTCTCCCTCCCGGTAAGAGGCAAGGCCCAGCCTCTGCAAATTTTTTATCAGAGGATAAAAAGGCGATGTCTCAGGTACATGTTTCTCTTCCTCCCTTTTCAGACTGATTATGTCCCGGAGCATATACTCTTTGATCTGAGTGTTTTCAGGGTCAAGCTTATAAGCCTTGTTAAGCACAGCCAGAGATTTTCTGAACTGGCTCAGGTTGTAATATTTGATTCCCTCCCTCAGGTAATGGACCACCTTGCTTTCTGTTTCCTCCAACTGTTTCCTTTTTTGCTCCTTCAGGGCCTTTCTGCACCTTTCAATGTAGGTGCTGGCCTGCTCGGTCTGGTAGTCCATGGCAGCAGCGTTCTCAAACTGCTCTATTGCCTCCCTGTAATTTTTCTGCTGAAATAACAGCACCCCGTTCCGGTAGTAATTTTCCGCCATGAGCAGATGTTCATGTTTCTCCCTTTTTTTAAACTCAATTTTAGAAATATAAATCCGGGCCTGCTCATGATGGGGATCGACCTGGAGTATCTCCTCCCACTTCTCCCTGGAACGTTCAAGCCTCCCCTCATCAAACAGCCTTCTGGCTTTCTGCTGCATCTGCTGGACCTTCTGGTTCTGCAGGTAATCACGGAACGCTCTTTCCAGTCTGGCCAGTCTGTTTTGGACCGTCTTCCCTTCAGGGTAGAACTTCCGGGCAAATCTGTACAGCCGACCGGCATCTTCAAACCGCTCCTGGTCCAGATACCGGTCTGCTTTATGAATTATCTCCAGGTACCTCTGCCTGTTTATTTTTTCCTCAACCTGCCGAAACCCTCTTGCCAGGTAAGGGTACAACTGCCTGTCCATTGGAGAAATTTTGTGCTTTACATATTCGAACATCTCCACTGCTTCCTTCAGTTTTCCCGCCTTCATCAATTTATATCCGGCATCAATCATTTCAGCCGGACTGCTGTATTCCTCCTGGTAAATATTTCCATCCTCACCTGCAGAAGAAACAGGGCCGCAAAAAAAGAAGCCCGAAATTAATATAAACGCAGTAATGACTGCAATGCCATATGAGCTGAATAAATGTTTTACAGGCATTTTATGGTTCGCAGACAATGGTTTGAATATACCTTTAAAAAATATTATTATCTATTCTGCAGTTTATGGTATAGTATCTCCCCAGACCAGGTAGTGTCAATTTTAAATTAGCTCTGTATACTGCAAGGAAAAGCAATTGAAATACAAACTTGTTGCTCTGGACCTGGACGGCACTCTACTAGATGACCGCGGAGAAATTAGTGAAAAAAACATGAAAGCAATTGAGCTTTCCAGAAACAAAGGAGTCAGGACCATTATTACCACCGGAAGGAGCTATGTTTCCGCCCATAAATATATAAAGCTCCTGAACCTTCCCCAACCATTTATCGGCTACAACGGCGCCTGCATCTATGAAAATGGCAAACCCGTAAGGGAGATAACCATCCATGACCAGCTGGTTCCAGAGCTGCTCAAGGTGCTCACAGACCTTGATTATGCCCCCATCGTGTACCCCACAGACCACTTGAAATATTTTCAGAACCTGGGAAGCTATACCGAGGACTTTATGGACTTCTCCAGGGGATTCGAAAGCAGCCTGGTAAGAGTAGACAATCTGCTCGAAAGAAAATGGCAAAATGTAATCCGGATCAGCGTTATAGCCAGTGAGCACGATACCGCCATACTCCACTCAGAACTTAAAAACAGGTACGGCAGTATGATAAAGATTCTCCAGACGTACTTTGCAAAATGGAATTTCTGGCTTTTTGAAATACTGAACAAACAGTCCACCAAGTCCAGGGGCCTGGAGTTTCTATGCAAAAGGTTCAACATCAGCCCATCAGAAGTAATAGCAGTAGGTGACAATGAAAACGACCTGGATATGATAACCTGGGCCGGCCTGGGAGCAGCCATGAGAAACAGCCTCCGAAATGTACTGATAGAAGCGGACTATGTAACTGAGAAAACCAACAACCAGTCCGGGGTTGCTGAAGTAATAGAAAAGTTTATACTGGGAAATTGACCCTCACCAAATATATGGATGTTCCTTCATAAAGGCCCGGTACCATTTTTCCAGCACATCAATCTTGCTGTAGGTGTAAGCAACCAGAGAGCTTTCCGGGAAATCCTTCAGAAAATATTCAAATCCACCAAGGACATTGTCGAACATTTGCATAGCATCTTCCCTTGGTACATCCGGATGGGAAAAATAATACCCCATGAACCTTTCCAGTCCCTTTATTGATTTTTCATATGCCTGGAGTGCAGAGGCCCTTCTTTCGGAAGCAATTGGGTAGATACTCAGAGAATCGTCGATAAATGCCTTTAAAAACCGGTGCACCCTCTTTACCTGCTGTCTGTACCTTTCTGACTTGCTGGTACCGGTGATCTTACTGCTTTTTTCCAGCAGAAGATTGTATCGATCCATAAAATCATCAAACAGTTGTTTCCCGTAAGGCCTGGCCCTGAGATAGTGGTTTTGAATATTCAGCTCATAAAATAAAGAAATGAGCCTGTAGGTATATTTAATGATAACATCATACGATCTGCGGTCATCCATCTCATACTTTTTTTCGGCAGCCAATCGTCTCCAGAATTCATTGAGGGCCTGCTGCTCTCTGACGGCCTTCTCCCGCTTCCTCTGCAGAACCTCTTCCTGTCTGCGTTTTTCCTCCTGAAACCTTTCATACCATCCGGGCCTCCGGGGAGGGGTGTAGGCATACTCCTCCCATCCAGGAGGCCAGGTTCTGCCGGAAGCAGGTGTTTTTTTCCTGGACTGCTGGTAGGTGCTCCGCCTGGAGAAATCGTGCAGAGGTCTCCCGTTTCTGAGATGGTCCCTGACAACCCTGTACGCCTCATTTAACTCCATCATCATTGTGTGGGAGCGCTCAGGGTCCTGAGGATTAAAATCGGGGTGATACTTTTTTGCCAGCCTTCTGTATGCCCTGGTTATCTCATCAGCGGATGACCGGGAGGATATCCCCAGAATCCGGTATGCTCTGTTCAATTCTTCGGAAAGCACTGTTTATTCCTGTAAACCCATTGACTTGCTCTTTAATGTTGATTGTATCCTTACTCCATATCCGTACCCACATACCCCAGAAGATCACCGTAACAGTAAAAAAGCTCTCCACTCAGTACTTCCTGGTGCGGGGGACCGGGCCTGCTTTTTTTCAAAAAATCATTTATCACCATTCCATTTTTTTTATGGAGATGAGGATACCTCAGGTTCATCCTCAGCTCTGTAACCCCTGTGGATGTATAGTTGATAATCAGTACAGTATGGTCGGAAAGAATACCCGCTACCAGACCCACGTGGGTAACGCTGTTGGGGGAGCCGTCCACAGTACCTCTGAAAAATACCACATCAGCCTGGGCCGGCTGTGCCCCGGTATAGGTGTACCCTCTGGCATGGAGGGTTCTGTAAAGGGCCCTGGAGACACTCCTGGTATACCGGCCCGGTCTCAAAACCACCTGGTACCCCATGGAGCGGTAAACCCCCAGAACAAACCCGGAACAGTCGTTTCTGAACAGACCATGGGCTCTGTTTATATTTTTTTCCCCCACCAGTCCCCGGGCATATTCGACTATTTCCCTTCTGGGAGAATGGGCCGTTTGTTCAGGCTCTGCTTCCGGGGAATAGCGCCGTTCAGACCGGGTGTGTGTATTTTCAGGAGCAGGAACATGGGTGGAGCGAGTACTCTCACGGTATACCGATGTGCTGGCACATGATGTAAGAATCACAGCTGCGCAAAACAACCCGGCAAGGTACTTCATCTTTGCTCCCGGCTCACCAATAAAAGTACAGTTCCATATCATCACATTACATTATAGAACAAAAAAGTAATTTAGTCCAGTACCACCACCTCATACCCCACATCCTTCAGGGCCCTGGCTGCTTTCTGTGCTTCTGGTTTTTCTGCAAACCCAATCCTCAACACTCCCCCTTCCCCCTCCCTGATATTCACTATCTCGATATCTTTTATATTTACACCGTGGTAGTAAATTACATTGCTTATCCTGGCAATTTCTCCGGGCCGGTCCTTTACATTTACCCTGACATCCACCAGCGGCTTCAAAAATCCCTTTCCATAGCGGGGGATGGTCTTTCTTTCCCTGCAGGCAGTTTCAAAGGCACTTTTCATGTACTGGTCGTTTTCCAGGTTTTCCACGAGCCGGTCCAGCTGGTCCCTGTACTGGAGAAGAGATTTTTTAATCTCCCCGGTGTTGGTACTGATGATATCTTTCCATATCTGGTAGGAGGAGGAGGCGATCCTGGTCATGTCCCTGAACCCACCTGCAGCCAGGTTTCTGAAAAGATCATCGTTCTTGTCCGCCAGATGGTTTGTAAGAAGTACTGCCAGCAGCTGGGGAAGGTGACTGACACTTGCTGCTATTCTGTCATGGACCCGGGGAGAAATAACCATCACTCTGGCACCCATGGCTGATATCAGGGAGGAAAGTTTTTTGACAGCTTTCCTGGGGGTTGCGGAGGAGGGGGTCAATACATACACAGCATCGTAAAAAAGGTAAGGATTGGCGTTTTCTATACCCCTTTTTTCACTTCCAGTCATGGGGTGCCCACCTATAAAACAACCCCTGCTGTCCGTCTGGTTTTGTGCTATACTGCAGATGACCGTTTTGGTGCTTCCCGCATCCGTTACAATACTGCCTGCCGGTGCATATTTAAAAACAACGGGTATTTTTTGGGCAATATCCGTTAAAGGAGTACAGATAAACACATAATCGCTTTTGCCCACCGCCTTTCCCATTTCATCATACTCAAAACCATGGTCGATTATGCCCATCTCCAGGGCCCTGGAAATAGACCTGCGGCTGCTTACCCCGTACAGGACCAGGTTTTGTTTTCTCAGAGCATAGCAGATAGAGCCTCCTATAAGACCCAATCCTATTACTGCTACGACAGGTTGTTTTTTAGCCATGTCTTACCCTACCTTCCTCCTCACAGCCCTGGTAATTATCTTCAGCTCTTCCATTAGCTCTGTAAACTGGGAAGTGTACAGCGACTGTGCCCCATCGGACTTGGCATGCTCCGGGTCATGATGGACTTCCACAATGAGGCCATCCGCACCGGCAGCTACGCTGGCCCTGGCCATGGGAATGACTTTGTCTCTTATACCGGTGCCATGGCTGGGATCTGTAAATATAGGAAGGTGACTGAGTTTTTTAATAATGGGCACTGCACTGATGTCCAGGGTGTTCCTGGTGTAATTTTCAAAAGTCCTTATTCCTCTTTCACATAGAATCACATCCCTGTTTCCCCCTGATAGGATATACTCACTGGCCATCAGCCACTCTTCTATGGTGGATGACATTCCTCTTTTCAGCAGCACCGGCTTTTTTATCTTTCCAAGCTCCCGCAGAAGCATATAGTTCTGCATGTTCCTGGCACCTACCTGGAGTATGTCTGCATATTTGTATACCAGGGGAATATAGCTGACATCTATTACCTCCGTTACTACCGGCAGTCCATACCTTTCCCCTGCCTGTTTGAGATACTTCAGACCTTCTTCCCCCAGGCCCTGAAAGGTGTAAGGTGACGTCCTGGGCTTGAACGCCCCTCCCCTCAATATTCTGGCTCCTGATTCTCTGACCGACCTGGCAATGGTCATGACCTGGTCCAGGCTTTCCACAGCACATGGGCCGGCAGCTACAACTACCTCTTCAGCACCAATTTTTACCCCATGCACATCAACCACCGTATTTTCTTTTTTAAATGTCCTGGAGGAGAGCTTGTAGGGTTCGGTGATGCGCACCACTTCATGTACACCATCCAGAACTTCCAGCTCTCGTAGGTCTATTCCTGTTTTATCCCCTATCGCCCCGATTATGGTATGAGTAACTCCATCAGAGCGGTGAGGCTGAAACCCCATTTCCTGAAGGTGATTGATCACATTCTGAATTTTCTCTTCAGGAGCTCCCGGCTCCATAACTACAACCATGTTCTTCCTCCTGATACTGGATTTTTCCCGGCAGGTTCCCTGAAGACTGGTCCCTTCCCCCTGCGGGAGTTTCACCCCCGGATCGACTCCACCGGCATGCCCCCACAGTGATTTCACCCTTCATGGCAAACCCCGTCCGGGCCTGTACGGGACTTTCACCCCCAGATAGGTGCGCCC
>JBMCUI010000016.1:0-16691 GCA_048622675.1 Spirochaetota bacterium
GACCATGGCCGTATCCCGGAACCCAGGAGGGGTGTGCTTCTTATTGCCAGCTGCGCCTCCGGTTCTTATATGGCCAGGAGGGTGGTTGAAAAATACCGGCAGCTTCTGGCAGAAGCAGGAAGCTGCGACCAGGTCCTTTTTCTGGAGAATGTGGACACCCGGTTTTCCGACTCCGAGACTCTGGTCCGTCTGAGCCGGCATGTGGGCGGCTACGATGTGTTTCTTTTTCAGGCACTTTCCAACCCAAACACACCCAGCCCTGTGGACCAGAACTACATGGCGTTTCTCATTGCTGCCAGAGCATTCAGGGAACACGGGGCAAAGCATGTCACCGGGGTGCTGCCGTATCTGGCATATGCCAGACAGGACAAGCCCACCAAGTTCATGCGAGAGCCCACCACCGCAAAGCTGATGGCGGACCTCGGCACCACTGCAGGGATTGACAGGCTGATTGTGTGGGACCCCCACAGTGCTCAGATTCACGGTTTCTACGGAAAGACCCCTGTTGCCATGCTGGATTCCCTGGCCCTGTTTGTTAACCAGTTCAGACACTTCGAGGGAAGAGACGATGTCATTGTGGTGGCTCCTGACGCCGGCGCGTCGAAGTTTGTGACCCATTTCAGCCGGGTACTGGGCATCAGAAGCGCTATAGCATCAAAGTTTCGCCCTCATCCCGAAGAGGTGACTGTCTCTGATATCATAGGTGATTTCCGTGGGAAAAAAATTGCAGTGGTCCTGGATGATATGATAAGCAGTGCCGGGACCATCTATGAGGTGATAAAGAAGCTGGTTGTGGAAAAACGGGTGCAGGAGGTGTATCTTGGAGTTTCGCACAACCTGTGTGTAGGTAAAGCCAGGGAAAGGCTCAGTGAGCTGAACTCCGAATACAATTTAAAGGAAGTGGTCATTACCAACTCTATTCCCCAGACCGAGGAATTCAAAAACCTGCCTTTTGTTACGGTGAAATGCCTGTCCGACAGTCTTTCAAGGACCATAAACCGAATCCATTACGACCGCTCTGTGAGCGAAGTGTTTAATGTGGGGGAGAAGGAGTAATGAAAGAAACACAAAAACAGATGGCTGCGGAAAGAGCAGTGGAATTTGTAGAGGATGGAATGGTCCTGGGTCTGGGTACGGGCTCTACTGTGTACTACGCCATTAAAAAACTGGGGAGAATGGTCCAGCAGGGGCTTAAAGTAAAAGGGGTGCCGACCTCAACAACTACCGGGGAATTGGCCCGCTCCCTGGACATCCCCCTGATTGATTTGAACTCGGTGGATAATATTGATCTGGTAATTGATGGGGCTGATGAGGTAGACCCTCATTTCAACGCTATCAAGGGCGGCGGAGGGGCCCTGCTTTACGAAAAAATAGTTGCTTCCTCCTCCAAAAAAGTGGTGCTGGTGGTTGATTCCGGCAAGATGGTGGAAACTCTGGGCAGCTTTCCCCTTCCAGTGGAGGTGCTTTCATTCTGTTATGTCCGGGTGGTAGAAAAGCTGCAGCAAAAAGGCTGGAGGGCGTTTACGAGGAAAAAGGACGGCGGTCTTTTCATTACTGACAGCGGCAACGTTATCGTTGACCTCCATCTGGGAAAGATAGAAGACCCTGTTGAGCTGGAGGTTCAGCTTAATTTGATTCCCGGGGTAATAGAGAACGGACTTTTTCTGAATATGGTCAACACCGTGGTGGTGGGAAAGCAGCAGGGTGCAGAAGTTTTGCACAGGGAGTGATGAACTGCCGGGCAGTTGTCCTGTACTTGATTACTGAATAACTTTGTAAAAGGGTTGATGCAATTATGATTTTTTATACCCGGCCGGGTATAGATGTTAAGGTCGGTGTGCAATAAATATTGTTACTGAAGGAGGCATATAAATGTTCCTGTCCCTGGCACAGCAGAGGAGAAGCTGCCGAAGTTTTTTAAAAAAGCCGGTGGAATCAGAGAAGATAGACAGTCTGGTGGAGGCAGCTCTGCGTTCACCGTCTTCCAGGGGACGTAACCCCTGGTCCTTTATAGTAGTCACCGACCCGGAAATGCTGGAAAAACTGTCCAGAGCAAGGCCCTCGGGCTCAGCTTTTCTTAAAGAAGCTCCTCTGGGCATAGTAGTCCTGGCAGAATCGCAAAAGAGCGATGTGTGGGTTGAGGACTGCTCCATTGCTTCTATATACATCTGGCTGGAAGCAGAATCCCTGGGGCTTGGAGGATGCTGGATACAGATTCGCAGCAGAAACCATAACGGATCACAGACAGCCGAAGAATATGTAAGGGGAACCCTGAACATACCCTCCCGCTTCAGCGTGGAGTCAATAATAGCCCTGGGATATCCAGACAAAAAACCATCTCCTCACCGGAAGGAGGAATTGGAGTACGATAAGGTAAGCGTGAATGTGTACGGCAAGCCCTATCCATCAAATTCCGGTTTATAGCAGCGGCTGTGACTGAGCCGGCTTATGTATTTCTGGCAAATCTTGTCAGAAAACTCTCCCCGGTGTCTTTGTATTTTTCTTTAATGGACAGTATTTCATCCCAGAGGGAAATAAAACTGTCCACTATGTGGGGATCAAAATGTTTGCCCTTTTGAGTGTTTATAAGTTCAAAGGTCTTTTCCATAGAGAAGGGCTGTTTACGGTAGGGTCTTTTTGAGGTTACTCCGTCAAAAACATCTGCTATTGCAGCCACTCTTCCCGCCAGTGGGATAGTGGATCCCTTCAGCCCCCTGGGGTATCCTGTCCCGTCCCATTTTTCATGGTGAGTGAGGGCGATCTGCTCTCCCAGTTTGATGTATTCCGAAGGCGATCCCTCCAGGATTTTAGCTCCGATCCTGGGGTGCTCCTTCATGATTTCCCACTCCTGCTGGTCCAGCTTTCCCGGTTTTAAGAGAATGGTGTCCGGTATACCTATTTTACCTATGTCGTGCATGGGAGCGGCATAAAGGATGGTTTCGGCTTCCTTGTCGCTTTTCCCGAGCTTCCGGTATATAGCTGCTGCGTAATTGCTCATTCGTCTTATGTGGTTGCCCGTGTCTTCGTCTCTGTACTCAGCAGCCCGGGATAGCCGGTAGATGGTGTCCAGGGACGCCGCTTTGAGCTGTCTGGTGCGTACTGCCACCTCATTCTCCAGTTTTTTCTGGTAATTGAGCATGTAATCGTTGTATGATTTGACTTTCAGCAGGGATTTAACCCTGGTCCTGAGCTCGGATATATCCACAGGCTTGCTTAAAAAATCGTCCGCCCCTGCATCTATAGACCTTATCCTGTCCTTTAGGTCCTTTAGTCCGGTAAGCATTACCACCGGGATGAGCCTGGATTTTTCATCGCTCTTAAGCTTTTTCACCACCTCAGTCCCGTTCATCCGGGGCATCATTATGTCCAGCAGGATTACATCCGGGGGGTGTTTTTCAACTCTTTCCAGGGCCTCCACTCCGTCTTTTGCGAAAATAACCTCATAGTTGAGGGGGCTCAATACCTCCTCCACCATCAGGAGGGTGTTCATTTCATCATCAACAACCAGGATTTTTGCTTTTGGTTCCATGGGCTACCTTTTCATCTTTTATGATAGTTCAGCGTCTTCTCATTGATATTTTGTACTGGAGTTTTATGAGAAACTAATGGTACGACCATTAGTTGTAATTTTTGCCTCTAAAGGTATCTTACTTTACACATAAGCTTATCAGTGTATTTTTAATTTCTTCGAGTTTCGGCGGTTTCTGGATCACTGCATCCGCCCTGTAGGTTCCTCCACGCGGCACCAGCTCCATGTGCCAGCCGGTAAGCAGGACCACCGGGGTGGAAGGTGATTTTTTCTTTAATATGCTTATCACCTCTGTTCCTACCATTTCCGGCATTCCCTGGTCTGTAAATACAATATCAAATGGACTTCCCCTATGTTCTGATTCGCTGAAAATATTTATTCCTTTTTCTCCTTCTTCTGCCGCCTCCACAGTATGCCCTTCCGTTTCCAGCATTTCCTTCAGCAGTTCCAGAATGGATGGGTCATC
Organism: Spirochaetota bacterium; assembly: GCA_048622675.1. Taxonomy (GTDB): domain Bacteria; phylum Spirochaetota; class B62-G9; order B62-G9; family DRHN01; genus JBMCUI01. The sequence goes on from JBMCUI010000016.1 coordinate 3,996, forward strand.
ATCTATTACCAGTATTCGCATGCTGCTGAAGGGTTTTCTATAGTGTAAAGATTGTTCTTTGAGCGCTATTCCTTTTTGTGCTTCAGCCTTTTGAGAAGGAAATATAAGCCTTACTGTGGTGCCTTTTCCCGGCTGGCTGTCTATCTCCAGGTCACCGCTGTGTCTCTGCATAATTCCGTACACAATAGAAAGCCCCAGCCCGCTTCCTTTTTTGCCTTTGGTGGTAAAAAACGGGTCCAGGCACTGCTTTAAAGTTTTCTGGTCCATCCCATCACCATTGTCTGTAACTTCAACCACCACATTTTCCCCTTTTACCATAGAACATAGTGAAATGGCCCCTCCCCTGGGCATGGCGTCCACCGAGTTTATAATCAGGTTTACCAGGGCCTGGCGTACTTCACTTGCTATTCCTTGTATTGGTGGGAGGGATGGATGTTTTTTTATTTTTATGTGGATATTGATCCCGTTTTTACGGGGGAGGTCCTTCCATCTGGCCCTGCTGAGCTGTACAGACCTTTCCAGGGCCTCATTCAGGTCCAGGTATTGAAGGGCGGAAGTGTCTTCTCTCTGCTTGTAAAACTCCTGCATCCTCTGGACAATGCCTTCTATGTCAAGGGCAGCAGTCCTGATCAGCTCCAGGTACTGATTGGTCTTTTCATCGAAGTTAGCACTTTTCATCATCAAAAGGTCGGTATACCCCCGTATGGGGGAAAGCGAGTTGCTTATATCATGGGCAATGCCCGAGGCCATCTGGCCCAGGGCATTGAGTCTCTCCTGGCGGATAAGCTTTTTCTGGGTCTGCCTGAGATCATCATATGCGTCCTGCAGCTGGCTGTAAAGGGCTGCATGTCTGATGGCAAGTGCCAGGTGCCGGCACAGCTCCTTCAAAAACAGGGTTTCATCTTCGGGGAATGCGTTTTTTTTGGACCTCCCCATGATCAAAATGGCAGAGGTTTTATTTTCTGATTGTACCGGAAGAATAATCAAAGATTGGATTCCCATCCGGGTGAGCTTTTCGGCTATGGATGATCTAATTTTAGATAGGTCAGGGCGGTATATTACCTCACCTTTAGAACTGCGCTTGATAAGTTCGCGTATTCGTGCCGTTTTCATTTCCCCCTCGGTGAGAAGGCCGTCTATTTGATTCGACCCGGGCCCATAAAACACTGCGCCAAATGACCCGGTGGTATCACTGGTGAGCAGAACAGCCCTGGTGTTTTTCAGGCCTTGCTCCAATATTTTGAGAATAACATGGTAAATACTTTCCAGGTCCTGTCTCTCCATCACTGAGTGATTAATAGCGTTTAAAAGCTTTATCCGGTAAAGTTGTGATTCGAGCTGCTGCTGGTCTTTTTTCTGTTCGGTAATGTCCAGTAAAGAAGCGACACTCCTTTTGGTTTCCGGAATAACATCTATAGTCAGGTGAACATCTTTGATTTTTCCCTGGCTGTCCCTGAACCTGAAATCATATTCCCGGGGGGCTTTCCCCGGGTCGGTCCGCCGCAGCCTGTGGTACTCCTTCATTTTTTCCAGGTCTTCCTCCACCACAAACTCGGTCCAGCTTCTTTTTCCCTCCAGCTGCTGCCTGGAGTAGCCTGAAAGCCTCTCGAACTCAGCGTTTACCATTAACAGGGTGGTATCTTCGCCGATTATACATGTAGCAGTACCGGTATGTTCAAAAACAGCTCTGTAGGTCTCGGGGTTTTTCTGAGGTTCTTCTCTGTTTGTAGCTTTCTTCTTTTTTATGTATGTGTATTGTTGTTTTTTTACCATTTCATTTTCCGCTTCAGCATTTTCATCTGAATTTTTTCCAGACATGACTGAAAATATTTCTCCTCCCTTAGTTTGAACTGACTGGAACTTTGTAATCTTATTATTTTTGTAAGAAATCTTTCTAAAGTTAATTATAACCCAATTATGTGTGTGATCTCAAATTTTTTTCCATTAAATTTGCAAATAAAATAAAAAATAATTGGGCTGGAGGGTATAGGTTGGTATAAATACTGACTGCCGTACCCGGCGGCCACGGCTGATTGGTAGCTTTTGCCCGGAGGGAGATTTGAACTCCCACAGCCTTACGGCCACTAGATCCTGAATCTAGCCAATGGATTTCCCGGACTTGCCTCCTCTTTCCCTTGGTTTTTATATATTACAATAATATATAGAGTTATGTCAAAATCTGCGTAGGTGTTCGGGCTCACCCCCGGCCCAGCAGGAACTCCCTCTCGATGTCCTCGAAGCTGTTTATGGAATCGAAAATCTTCCAGGCTTTTTTAAGTCCTTCAACTGTAGTGGGGAATGCTTGTTCAAACTTGGTGGGAATTAAAAGATCGTTCATTGTGCGCCTCCGTCTGATGCTCCGTGTAGTTAATGACAGGGAAACCGCCACGGTCACGCTGAAAAAATGTGAGTATGTTTATAATAAATGTAGTGAGGATTTTAATGCTAATTTTGAGGCAATTAATTGTTGTGAGGAATAATCATCTGGCCAACCAGATATATCTGCATGTCTCTCATGAGTTGAAGTATCTGGTACTACCTCTAAGTTTTCATCAATTATTTCATTGACAATAATGTCTCCCCTTCCTTTTAAACTAGGTTTCCTACTAAGTCCTACTTTTTCACCTATTTCCCATATTTGCTTTTCTTTTAAACCTTTAATTCTAAAAACAGATACTTTTCCCTCATTTGGTATAAATGCTCCTGTTTTGACTATTCCTTTTGTTTTACTAAATAACCCTTTTTGAAATAAATATCTTGTAGTATTTTCATTTAGTTGAACAGGTCCCAAACTTTCAGTCCTGAAAATATTCTTTAAGAAAATACAATATCTTATTTGGAATATAATCTAAAAAATTTTCTTCTCCTGATTCTTGTTTTTTACTTGAAACGAAGGCATATATTGACTTTTTATTCTCTGTTAGTGAGATTGTAAATATTGTGTGATCTTTTATCCGCCATTCAAAGACAATTGATCCATTCGGTGCTGGAGATATTTCAGGTATCTTTATTTTTATATCATCTAATGAAAATAATAAATTTAAAAAGTTTATGGTTTCAGATATAGTATCTTTTCTTATAGGTTTAGCATTAAAACTATCCCATCCGATATCTGAACATTCGCTTCCTATATCTATTAACTCATCTATAAGATGATCTATTTCAGAATATTTTTCATATTGACTCTTTTCATATACCCCCTGTTCACTCTCTTTAGATTTATATTCAGGTTCCTTATTAATTTCATAAGAAAAATTAGGGTTAATAGCAGAAATTTTATGTGCCATTGAATAACACCTCCTCAGTCTGATTGTTTAATTTGCTTCACTTGTAAAAATCTTGCACCTACTTGTTTCCCATCTATGTAGAAAGTAAGAGTATATGTTCCCTCTTTCGGAAAAATCGTCTGATACACAGGTAATGTTATTTCAACTACAGCATTAATATCTTTAGACCCTAATTTACCATTTCTATTAAATACTACTTGTTTTAATACATCATTAGCAAGATTTACAGAAAAATTATGCTCACCTTCAATATTCGTGACTGCAATAAAAATATACCAAGGTGCAAATATTACCGGAAATTTATCGGTATTAAATTGTGTAAATGTTCCAATAATACCTTTTTTTCCATTTTTTTCTTCGATTACTCTATCAGCAAACAAGATAGCCACTAAAACCGGCTCATTCAATTAAACCACCAATATAATTATTTACTAATTAAATAATATTACATGAAAGTGTATTCTTCAATGTTTAATTATCCGGCTATTTCTATTTATTTGACTTAATACAAGCCGCAAAATATTTAATCAATTAATGACAATTATTTTGGTTTTTTCAATCCAGTAATGCCAGCCATATTATAACTTCTATGAATATCCAATAATACAATTTTAGAGTAGTATGCGGATTCAACCATTTTGTTATATAGAATTTTTAATATTTCCTCATTTAACTCACCTTTAATTTCAATGTCTGGATTATCTTCTAAATCTTCTTTATGGTAATGGTAAAGAGGACTTGAAAAGTCAATTATACAATTACATTCGAAAGGAGTTTCTTCTGCTTTAAATATATTATGGATATGTCCATATCTTTTACCACCAGGTTGAAAATCTAACAATTGAGTGGTTGTTGTATTTATATGCGCTATAACAGGAGTCCTAAACTTACCAGTATCGCCTAAATAAACAAACCATCTAGGCTTTAGTTCTCCACCTAACCTTCGATCTGGAAAATCATTCCATTTGAAAACTGTTCCAACCCTCAACTTTTACCTTTTTGGGTATTTTCCAGTGCTTTATATACAAGGTATTGATCTTCAATGTAAGATAGATCCTCATCACTCTTTTTATTGATATCATCAAAACATAAATCGTAGTCTATAAACGTATTGGGTTTAATTTTAAAAGCTTTTTTCCACGCTTTTATAGCTTGATGACTAGCATCACTAATATCATTAGCAGAAACAAATTTATCTGCGTATATTGCTATTAGTCGCTCCATTTCATTGATTTCCCATTGTGAGAAATAATCCAAGTTTGCTTTCCTATCTCTTGGTACTACAATAATTTTCTCATTACCTATTTCTTTAAAGTAGAAAAGATCTGTTTTATAACCCCTTCTTTTGGAATATATTTCAATAGGAACAGGACCCCTCTCCATAGCTTTATACTTAAGTCCAAATACTGGTTTTCCTAATTCTTCTATACTTTTGAACTCTAAAAAGGCTAAGTATTTATAAAGGAATGTTTGAGATAAATATTTCTTTGTAGCCTTTCGGTGGGCTTTTGCAAAATAACAAATCGCATTATTTATTTTTTCTTCTCTATATGCTATCATTCTCAATGTGTTTTATAAATTGATTTTATTATACTTTAATTTATCGAATCGAATTGTCAATACATTATGTTTTTTCTTTTTCAAATTTATCCCATTTTTTGATGTTAGACAACTGTCGATTTATTAAATAAGCTGCCTCTTCAGAACAACGAGACTTCAAAATTATACCACATATTTTGAAAAATACACTAGAGGTACCATTTTCAGTTAACCTTAGAAACCCACCGGCTTAAACGGTGTTAATGTACTGAAGGCTTTGCCCTAAGAAGAATTATATGATAATATGAGGCATGGCAAAATGGAAAAAGTTGGCGCTGGATATTTTTTGAGACGAGACTCAAAATATAATTTTCCGGGGAAGGTTATAATTATTTAAAATAAAAGAAATAACATCTGCCCGGAGGGAGATTTGAACTCCCACAGCCTTAACGGCCACTAGATCCTGAATCTAGCGCGTCTGCCAGTTCCGCCATCCGGGCTAGCGTTTTTATTATAATATATTTTTTTTAAATAGAAAATGAGAATTTTTTATAACGCAACAATCACTATAAAAAAGGAACTGGTTTATGTATAAAATAAAATGAAATATTTGAGAAAGGAAGGAATCAATATTATTATAGCAGGGTACTAAAGAGAGTGATATAAAATTCTTAGGAGTGCATCCGGGAGGTCTGCACAATGTCTGGAAATGATTTAAGGATAAAAAAGCTGTTCGGAAACAAGAAAAACCTGGTAATATCCGCCCTGGACCATGTAATGGAGTACGGTGACCAGCCGGGAATAGAAGATGCAAAAAAAGCCATTCAGAACTGCCTGGGTACGGATGCACTTCTGCTTCCCCGGTTCATGCTGAAAAGGCACTGGGAGCTGTTTGCAGGAGAGAATGCTCCCATGCCTGTTATACGAATAAACTGGAGCTCTGCATTTTACTATCCCCTGGAGTACAGAAGAGGGTTTACCCGCATTGCCACCACGGTGGAAGAAGCAGTAGAGGCAGGTGCAGAACTGATTATATGCTCTCTTTTTCTGGAAAACCAGGACGAGGAAATGGAAACAGAGAACGTGGCAGTATTTTCTGAGGTGGTACGGCAGAAGGAGAAACTGGGGGTGCCGCTGATTGGGGAGTGCTACGTGGTGGAACATAAGGAGTTATCTTCGAAGCAGTTGCATGAAAAGGTGAAGCGGGTTACCAGGGTGATGGTGGAGCTGGGAGCTGACCTGATTAAAACATTTTTTACCGGGGAGCGGTTTCACGAAGTTGTTGAAAACACTCCGGTGCCGGTTTTTACCATTGGGGCGGAGAAACTGAATAATGACCTGGAGGTGCTGGACAAGGCCTGCCAGAGTGTAAACCAGGGAGCCAGGGGAATCATATTTGGAAGAAATATTTTTATGGCTCAGGAGCCTTCAAAATTGATAAAAGCATTGAATGATGTAATCAACAACGAAGTTGCTCCAGAAGATGCGGCCGCCAATTATGGTCTGGCCTAGACCCCGGGAAAAGCGGTTATGGTGTCCAGGAATCGTATGGTTCTGCGATATGATAATGTAAGGGTGATGGCACGTGCTGTAAATAGGTAGCAATATGTATAAATCCTAAAAAAGGTAAAAAGAACATGTGGAAAGAGACTGTGGACAAGGAAAAAAATTACAAAATATACCGGGAAGAAATAAAGGACTTTATTCCGAACAGGATATTGGACTTTCACGTCCATGTATTCAATGAACATGTCTTTCCTGAGGGTGGTCCCGGATTTGAGCTCCCGGGGATGCATATCAGGAGCTATACCATCTCTGAAACAAAGCAGGATATGAAAAAACTCTACCCGGGAAAAGAGTTTTCGGCTGTAGTTTTTGGTTTTCCGGATGACAAATACAACCACGAAGTAAATAACAGGTATGTTGCAGCTGATAGTGACTGGAAAAGCATTTACCCTTTCAGGCTGCTGAGACCGGATGAGGAGCCAGGGAAGCTGGAGAAGGAATTAACATCTGAGCGTTTTCTGGGAGTAAAGCCATACCACTGCTATGTGAGTGGGAAGGAAACTGATGAGGTGGAAGTGGTGGACATGCTTCCAGACCCGATCATGAAGGTGATCAACAACCTGGGGCTTATAGTAATGCTTCACATTCCCCGCCCTGGCAGACTGGCTGATCCCTTGAACCAGGAGCAGATAGCATACCTTTGCAAAAATTACCCTGATGCTAAAATAGTGCTGGCCCATATCGGGAGGGCCTACTACCTGAGCAACATTGTGGGCTGTCTCGATAATCTTGCAAACCTGAAAAACCTGTACTGTGACATTGCCATGCTCAATAACTGGGAGGTGCTTGAGTATCTTCTCAGTAATTTCGACCATAAAAAAATTCTCTACGGTACTGATCTGCCTATCGGGTTGTGCGGCGGCAAATCGGTGGAGATAAACAACCAGTACACTTATGTTACTTCAGACCCGTGGCATCTATCTATTTCCGATGACCATAAAAAACTGGTGTTTACCTCTTTCATCTACGAAGAAATAAGAGCGGTTATTAAAGCAGCTTCCAGGCTGAAGCTGGGTGACTCGTTCGTTGAGGATCTGTTTTTTAATAATGGAAGCAACCTGCTTCAAAGGGTCCTATAAATTGTTAATTATTTTAGAGGGAAGGGGATTTGCTACATGAAATACCTAAACTATCCTGGCAACCCGGTAGTGGGGATTTTACCCCTTATGCTGGAAATGTATAAAAAGTATTCACCTGAGATGGCCCGGAAACAGGAGCCCTTCCTAAAAGAAATTAAAGATAGGGTGGGGAAGTTCTCCAGGGTGGAGGCTGCTCCTGTATGTTCTAACAATAAACAGACCCGGAAAGCGGTAGTAGAGCTGGAACAAAAGGGGGTAGACCTCCTGGTGGTGGTGTTTATTTCTTATGCCGCCAGCATTTCCGTCATTCAGTCCCTGATTCGCACCCCTCTGCCCATTCTGCTGTTCAGCACATCCCCCAGAAGCTCCATGGCAGGTGGCATGACCATGGAAGACATCATGCTGAACCACGGTGTGCACGGGTACATGGACCTGGCGAACGTACTGAAACGCAGCCGCAGACAGTATTTCTTTGTAGCCGGGGCAATGAATGACCGGAGAACGTTCCAGGAGGTGGAGGCCTGGGCCAGGACCGCCAGAGCTAAAAAATTGATGGAAGATTCGGTTGTAGGGATTGCCGGGCACACTTTCGACGGTATGGGAGACTTTGGAGTTGATACAACTCTGCTCCACACTGTGCTCGGGCCCCGGGTGAAGCATGTTCCCCTTGACGTGGTGGCTGAAGCAATATCCGGTGTAGGGGATAAGGAAATTGAAATGGAAATAGACCGGGACCGGAAAAATTACTATATTGCTCCGGATGTAGATCAGGAGATCCACAGTGTTTCCAATAGAACATATCTGGGGCTTAAGAAAGTAATCAACGATATGGGCATTCATGCTTTTACCATGCATTTTCAGGGAATGCTTGAACATCCGGGTATAAGCACTCCCCCATTTCTGGGTATATCCAAGCTCCAGGAACAGGGCCTGGCTTATGCCGGAGAGGGCGACCTGGTGGGAGCTGCAGGCAACCTGATTGCCAGGCTTCTGTGCGGCCAGGTGATGTTCAGTGAAACATTCTGCCCCGATTTTGATGGAGGAAGGATAGTAATGGCCCACATGGGGGAGTCGAACCCTGCCCTGGGGAAAGAGACTGTTTTGAGACGAAAAAAGTTTGCCTTTGGGGAGGCGGTAGATCCGGTTGTTGCTGATGTTGAAATGAAAGCAGGAACGGCAACAGTGTTAAATCTGGGAGTGGTGGAAGAAAACAGTTTCCAGGTGGTGGTATATACCGGGGAAATATGTGAAAAAATCCCTGCTTCAGATGATGTGGACATGCCCTATTTTCATTTCAAGCCCCATTTGTCCCTGAATGAGCTTTTAGCACGGTATGGGTATGCGGGGGGTACTCATCATGTTTCGGTGATCCAGGGGAACCGAAGAGATGATCTGCTGAAGTTGGCCCAAATGATGGAAATAAGGGCTGTGGTTCTGGAATAGGGAGGTTATATGCTGTATATCTAATGGTACAGGAGCAGTGTGCATGAAATATGTTCTGGGAATAGATGTGGGTACTACCGGTACAAAATCGGCCCTGTTTGACAGCCAGGGAAGCCTGATTGATACTGAGTACCGCTCTTATCCCATTAGCTATCCGGGAGAGGGATGGGCGGAGCAGGATGCCAGGGACTGGTGGAATGCGGTGGTGGAAACAACCAGGGGCCTGGTTTCCAGAAGGAACTGCAGCTCAGAAGTAGTTTCTATGAGCCTTTCCACCCAGGGAGGGGCTCTGGTCATTTTGGATGACCGATTTAATCCTGTGTATCCTGCAGTGAGCTGGCTTGATACCAGGGCTACTGAAGTGCAGGAGGAGCTTACCCGGCATATTAGTGCCAGGGAGCTTTATGAGATGGATGGGTGGCCTGTCACAGGGGGGCTTAACTTTCCAACAATTTTCTGGTTCAGAAGAAAATTGCCCCATGTGCTTGAAAAAGCCTCTTTTTTTGCTTCCACTGTAGACTATCTAAACTTCCTTCTTACCGGTAATTTTGCTATTGACTACACCAACCTGGCTCTGACCATGTTCCTGGACCTGGGTCGAAGGGACTGGTCCGAGCGGGCACTGAATATTGCTGGAATAAACAGGAACAATGTTGCACGGATTATTCCATCGGGTAAACGTGTGGGAACCCTTACTCCAAAAGCAGCAGAAACTCTGGGGTTGAGCTCTGAGGTAAAGGTTGTTTCAGGGGCACACGACCAGTACTGCGCCAGCCTGGGAGCCGGTGCAGTAGAATACGGGGACTGTATTCTTTCTTCCGGCACTGCCTGGGTGCTGCTTGCCACCTGTGACAGGCTCTACTACCTGGACCAGAGCCTTGAAAGACGCAGGGTTACCAGCGGTGTATTTCCCGGCCTTCATCCATTGGAAGGCAAGTACGGTGTTATGACCTCCGTTCCATTCGGAGGAAACTCTCTTAAGTGGTTCAGGGATGTGTTCAGACCGGGGACATCCTATGAACAGCTTAGCCAGGATGCTTCCAGGGTTCCCCACGGGTGTGAAGGACTGATGTTTGTACCTATTGCCAGCTCCGCCTCTGGAAAGGGGGCTTTCCTGAGAATAGACGGGGTCCACACTGTCGGGCATTTTACCAGGGCGGTGCTGGAGGGGGTGGCTTTTGTAAACAGAAGGCACCTGGAGCTGATAAAACAGGCAGGAGTGAATGTCAGAAACTTTATTATGACAGGTGGAGGGTCCAATAGTACACTCTGGCCTCAGATTGTCTCAGATATAAGCAATGTACCGGTGTTTATTCCGGAGTTGAAAGAGGCAGCCTGTGCCGGGGCTGCTCTGCTGGCAGGCGCTGGGGCAGGGGTATTTGTCTCCCTAAAAGAAATGGCCAGGAGGATTACCGGGAAAAACACTAAAATAACTCCCCAACAAAAAAATGTGGAAATGTACCGGGAATTATACCAGGATTATATAAAACTGACTGAATATATCTAGTGATATTTCACATACAAAAAGAATTGCATATTATTTTTATATGCATTCGGAGTGCTCGAAGAAATCTCTTCCAAAGGCAATACATTCCACCTGGGAGTTCATTGCTGATTCCTGTTTATAGATAAATACGTTTACTGCAGGTTCTGGTGCCGGGAGTTGATGGACTCCGGTGTTTCTCCCCTATTTTCTGCCAGGATAACTATCAGCGCATAAAACAGGATGTATATGTTGCAGCCGAAAAGCATGCCCAGAAGGTTCTGGCTGGTTTTATCTCCAATAGCACCCAGGGCCTTGAAGTCTGTGTTCTGGTCAACTTTGGGTATTACCAGTGATTTGTCTGAGATTCTGCAAATAGTTGAATCCGGGCTTGATGTAATCCCCAGCACGTTGCCACCCATTTTTTTTGCCTTTTGGGCCAGTGCAGTAACGGTGGTAGTCTCACCTGACTGGGAAATAGCTATAAAAAGATCGTTTTGCCCTAAAGGAGGGTTTATTTCATCGAATACCGTATAGGCCTTCAGGCCCAGGTGGTTCAGCTTCATGGAAAGGATCCGGCCGAACATACCCGAGTGGCCCATGCCCAGAACAAAAACCCTCGGGCACTCCAGTACAAAAGATGCAATGTGCCTGAGCCTTTGTTCATCGATTTTTGTAAATACTCCCTGTCCGTTGTGGTATAACTCCTCCAGCATCTGAAGATGAAGCTGTTTCATGGCTGTTTCCCTCACTTTGGATTTTTTACATCGAAAATATATAACGAAATCGTGATTGACAATGTGTGTAAAAATACAGAAGCAGGAATAGTTCCATGAAAATAACTACCGTGCTCTGGCAAGAGCATCGGAGTGCTTTTTCAGATGCTTTTCAAAAACTTCAAGCACTCTGTCAGCCTGGGCCTCAGTGATTACCAGGGGAGGCTTTATTTTCAGCACATTTCCCAGCCCCTTGAACTTGCTTTCCCCAAAGATAACGCCGTCTTGCACAGAGTCTTTCACAATGCTGTGGCATATATCACTGGCCATCTCTCTGGTCTTTCTGTTTTTGACCAGCTCTATGCCGATCATTAATCCCGGCCCCCTGATATCTCCGATGATTTCGTAGCGGTCCTGAAGCTCCTTCAGTCGGGAGGTAAAATACCGGCCCATCCTGCGGGCTTTATCAACAAGGTTTTCTTCCTGTATCACCTCCAGGGTGGCAACTGCTGCTGCCAGAGATACCGGAAAGTGGGCAAAGGTATAGGAGTCGGTTGCAGGCTCCGGAGGCTTCAGCTCTTCTTTTTGCATCACCCCTGCCAGGGGGAAACCCCCGGCAATGGCCTTGCCGAAGGTGAGAATATCCGGGCAGGTATTGTACAGCTCACTGGCAAACATGGACCCCAGTCTGCCGAATCCGGTCTGGATCTCATCGAAAATTAAAATAATGCCGAACTCATCGCATATTTCCCGTATCCGTTCAAGGTAGCCTTCAGGCGGCGGGACCATCCCCCCGCTGGCCTGCATCGGCTCCATGATCAGGCCTGCTACCGGCTCTGTGCCCCTTTCGATCATGGTCCTGGTGTATTCTGCGCACAACAGGCTGCATCCGGGATGCTCAAGTCCGAATGGACAGCGGTAGCAGTAAGCATTGGGGACCCGGACAAAGTTTTTCATAAAAGGCTGGAACAGTTTGCTGATGGGATGGTACGGCCAGCTGGCGGCTATGGTGGCCAAAGTCCTGCCGGAGTAGTTGTCGAACGGAGCAAGGAAAACGGTGCCCTCCGGATTATTGGTGATGGCCAGCTTGAGTGCAGACTCGTTTGCTACTGAGCCGTGAAGGCAGAAGCTGAACTTGTTCAATTTTCCAGGGGCGATCTCCCCCAGTTTTTTAAGCAGCAGCAGCTTGGGAACAGTCTCGAAGCTTGTTCTTACATGGGTAATCCTGTCGGTCTGTTCCTTGGCGGCCTGCATCACTTTCGGGTGTGCTACTCCGATGTTAAAGGTCCATGCCTGGGAGGTGCAGTCTATATATTCTCTACCCTTGGTATCCCTTATTACTGCGCCTTCACCGCCGTCAACCATAATCGGCAGCCCCCCTCCCACTGAGCCTGACATCAGGTGCTTCCTTCCTTGTTCAAGGTCTTTAGGATCAATATTTTCAAACATGCTTGCAGCTCCTTGGATTTATTCTTTTAATTTTTGTAATATCCTGGTTTATTGGATTTAACTATTTATGAGATATCATTCCCGGTTCTCCTGAAACAGGCCCCATGTTGTTTTATTAAAAAATTATGTTATAA